>CAYZNX010000116.1:0-4420 GCA_964479825.1 uncultured Planctomycetia bacterium
AAGGACGAATTTGACCCTTGACATTTATGCCATGCTATTAAGCCTGCAGGCTAAGCAATACGTTAAAAATGTCAAGGGTAAGTTCGGTCAAATGACTTACGAAAATCTTTGATTTTCGTAAGTCATGACCTCACTTACTTTTCCTCTCTATGCAATGTCCGTTTCTTGCAGAATTTACAGAATTTCTTGAGCTCCAATCTCTTGGTTTGTTTCTTTTTATTCTTAGTGCTCGTGTAATTTCGCCTTTTACATTCTGTGCAAGAAATTACGATAAACTCTCTGGGCATATCCAGTCCCTAATTTTAATTTGTGCCTTCCTTCACCCTATTCTATTATCTCAGACACTACCCCTGCGCCTACAGTGTGGCCGCCTTCTCTTATTGCGAATCTGAGTTCCTTTTCCATTGCAATAGGGGTTATGAGTTCGACATCCATTTCAACGTTGTCTCCTGGCATGACCATTTCAGTTCCCTGGGGGAGCTTTGCAACGCCTGTTACATCAGTGGTCCTGAAATAGAATTGGGGCCTGTAGCCGTTAAAGAATGGGGTATGCCGTCCGCCTTCTTCCTTTGCGAGCACATATACCTTTGTCTTGAATTTTGTGTGGGGGGTTATTGAGCCTGGCTTTGCAAGGACCTGTCCGCGTTCTAATTCATTTTTCTCAATACCTCTTAAGAGGACGCCTACATTGTCTCCTGCCTGGCCCTCATCAAGTATCTTTCTGAACATCTCAACGCCTATTACTACGCTCTTACGGGGCTTTTCTATTAAGCCGACTATCTCTATGTCTTCTCCTACCTTGACCTTGCCTCTCTCTATCCTTCCTGTTCCTACTGTGCCCCGGCCTGTGATGCTGAAGACATCTTCCACTGCCATTAAGAAGGGCTTGTCTATGTCTCTCTTGGGCTGAGGTATGTAGGAGTCAACCTGTTTCATGAGTTCTATTATAGGAGAGCAGTTGTTGCAGGTCTCCTTTCCACAGGCGCAGTTCATTGCATTGAGGGCGCTTCCTCTTACGATTGGTATCTTGTCCCCTGGGAATTCATACTTGGTTAAGAGGTCCTTTACCTCTAATTCTACAAGGTCCAGGAGTTCTGGGTCATCAACTGCGTCGCACTTATTCAGGAACACTACTATTGCAGGGACACCGACCTGCCGGGCCAAGAGGATATGTTCTCTTGTCTGGGGCATTGGGCCGTCTACTGCAGAGACTACGAGGATAGCACCGTCCATCTGGGCAGAGCCTGTTATCATGTTCTTTATGTAGTCTGCATGTCCTGGGCAGTCAACATGGGCATAGTGCCTGAGTTGGGTCTCATACTCTGCGTGGTGGACGTTTATGGTAACCCCGCGCTCCTTTTCCTCAGGGGCATTGTCTATCTCTTCGTACTTCTTGGCCTGGGCAAGGCCTTTTGTAGCCAGGACCTTTGTGATGGCGCTTGTAAGGGTGGTCTTTCCATGGTCTACGTGGCCTATGGTGCCTATGTTTACGTGAGGCTTTGTGCGTTCAAATTTTTCTTTGGCCATTACCTCCTCCTTCCAATCAACATCTTTCGTTAACCGTTTACCGTGTACCGTTACGGTTAACGGTAAACAGCGAGGCCAAAGGCCGAGCGGGTAAACGGTAAACGATCATGTAATTATCTTCTCTGCTATATTTGATGGCACTTCCGCATAATGGGAAGGCTCCATTGTATAAGAAGCCCTTCCTTGTGTCAAGCTCCTTATTGCTGTTGCATAACCGAACATCTCTGATAGCGGGACATCGCCTTTTACAGATTTTATATTTCCGCTCTGAGATATCTCGTGGATCTTGCATCTCCTTGAGTTTAGGTCACCTATTACCTCTCCCGTATAAGTCTCAGGAAAAGCAACCTCAAGCGCCATTATTGGCTCCATAAGCTTGCATCTTGCCTTTTTCAGGCCCTCGCTGAGGGCAATAGACCCTGCCATCTTAAACGCAAGTTCTGAAGAGTCTACCTCATGGAAAGAACCGTCAATCAAGACAACCTCTGTATCAATCAAAGGATAACCTGCCAGGACGCCTGTTTTTGAAGCCATAATGATCCCGTTCTTAACACTAGGTATGTACTCCTTTGGAATATTCCCGCCGGTAATCCTGTTTTTAAATTCAATGCCTGTTCCGAGTTCTCCAGGTTTTAAAATAATAACGACATGGCCGTATTGGCCCCTCCCTCCTGTCTGCTGTATAAACTTACCCTCTGACCTGACTTCAAGGCTGGGCATTTCTTTGTAAGCAACCTGAGGCGTGCCTGTTTTTGAATCTACCTTGAATTCCCTGGAGAGCCTGTCCATAATTATTTCAAGATGAAGCTCACCCATGCCGGAGATAATTGTCTCGCCTGTCTCCTCGTTGTATCGCACCCTGAATGTAGGGTCCTCCTCCTGTAATTTTTTCAATGCCATGCCAAGCTTATCCTGGTCTAAAGTCGTAGCTGGTTCTATTGCCATTGAGACAACAGGTTCTGGGAAATGTATCTTTTCCAGCAGGATAGGCTGCCCCTTATCGCACAACGTATCACCTGTCTGGGCAGATTTAAGACCTACCACCCCTACGATATCTCCTGCATTAGCCTCTTCAATAATCTCCTGTTTATTGGCATGCATACGAACTATCTTGCTCAACCGTTCTTCCTTATCGCTATTTATATTGTAAACATAGCTGCTCTTTTTTATGCTACCTGAATAAATCCTTATGTAGGTCAACCTGCCGACGTATGGGTCAGTAGCAATCTTAAAACAAAGAGCGCAAAATGGTTCGTTTTCATCTGTCTTTCTGAATACCTCGCGTTCTGTCTCAGGATCTGTGCCTTTTACAGGAAGGATGTCTAATGGGCTTGGCAGATAGTCACAAACTGCATCCAAGAGCATCTGCACGCCTTTATTCTTAAAGGCGGCCCCGCATAATATAGGCACAAACATATCATCTATAACTGCATTTCGCAAGGCAATGCTGATTTCAGTCTCGCTTATAATCTCGTTGTGCACATATTTATCCATTATTTTATCGTCGTATTCAGCCAACCTTTCAATAAGGTCGTGCCTAAACTTTTCAGCTGTCTTTATCATATTCGCAGGTATGCCTGCGGCTTTAAAATTATAGTCTATCTTCCCCTCTTCAAAGATATAGGCCCTCATCTGAACCAGGTCTACTATCCCTTCAAAATCACTTTCTCTCCCAATTGGCAATTGCACAGGGAAGGCGCTTGCGCCTAATCTCTCCTGTATCTCCTTCGACACCTTTAAAAAATTCGCTCCTACCCGGTCCATCTTATTAACAAAAGCGATCCTCGGGACCCTGTATCTATTTGCCTGGCGCCATACAGTCTCTGATTGCGGCTGCACTCCAGCGACCCCGCAAAATACCACTATAGCGCCATCCAGCACCTTTAAAGACCTCTCAACCTCTGCAGTAAAATCAACGTGCCCTGGTGTATCTATTATGTTTATCCTACAGTCCTTCCAGCTGCAACTTGTAGCTGCCGCAGTTATGGTAATGCCTCTCTCCTGCTCCTGCTCCATCCAGTCCATAGCAGCTGTGCCTTCGTGGACCTCGCCGAGCTTATATAGCTTGCCTGTATAATAAAGCATCCTTTCTGTCGCAGTGGTCTTCCCTGCGTCAATATGTGCTATAATACCGATATTCCTTAGTTTTGTTAATGCCTCTTGACTTGCCATGATTTTATTGTCTAATGCTTCCTGTATTACCATCGAATCTTATTTGTTAATTTTCTCATAATGCCAACCTAAGTCGCGTTCCGCGCAGTTCAGCGATTCTCACCATCTATAATGCGCAAACGCCTTGTTTGCCTCTGCCATTTTATGCATGTCCTCTCTTTTTTTCATTGCCGAACCCTGAGACTTAGAGGCATCAACTATCTCATCAGCAAGTTTCTTTTCCATAGACTTGCCCTTTTTCTGTCTTGCAAAATCCCTGATCCACCTCATTGCAATAGAACTGCCCCGGTCACTCTTCACTTCAACAGGTATCTGATAAGTCGCGCCTCCTACCCTCCTTGGCTTTATCTCCAGCAGGGGCCTCGCATTATCAATGGCCTTCTGCAAAACCTCTAATGCATCTTTGTTCCCGGTATTATCCGACACAATATCCAAGGCATTATAAAGAATTTCCTCTGCAATAGAACGTTTACCCTTCTTCATCAAAATATTTATAAATCTGGACACGACTTTACTATTGAACTTCGGATCCGGAATTACGTCTCTCTTGTCTGACCGCCTTCGCCTCATTTGCGTCTCCTCTATCTTTAGATCATAGGGCGTCACAAAAGTGCCGCCCTTGATTACAGAGATTAAAAATATAGATTCCAGAGATTATTTATCGACGATGTAATCGCTATAATCTTTTTAAAAATCGCTGTAATCATAGGCTGTGTTTAGT
>CAYZNX010000117.1:0-4411 GCA_964479825.1 uncultured Planctomycetia bacterium
TACGAGTTATTTATTGAAGATCCTTTCGAGCTGGAATGTGTCAAGCAAGGAATGGGTCATAAGGCAGTACGACCATGAGGTTCAGGGCCAGAGCGTTTTGAACCCCCTCGTCGGAATCAATAATGACGGACCAGGGGATGCTACTATAATACGCCCCAAATTCGATTCTAAAAAGGGCGTTATAATTTCAAACGGTATAAATCCCAGATACGGTCTTATTGATCCATATTGGATGGCAGGTTCCTGTATTGATGAGGCGCTGCGTCAGATAATATCAGTAGGCGGGACATTGGCTAAGACAGTGCTTTTAGATAACTTTTGCTGGGGCAATACTGATAAGCCTGATAGATTAGGGGATCTGGTTAGGGCAAGTTATGCCTGCTATGATATTGCCCTCGGTTATGGCGTGCCGTTCATCTCAGGGAAGGATAGTTTGAATAATGAATATTCTGTTCATGGAAGGCCTATCTCAATACCGCCGACTCTTTTGATTTCAGCAATGTGCGTTATGGACGATGTAACAAAGGCTGTCTCAATGGACCTTAAGGAGCCAGGAAATCTTATATATGTAATAGGGATGACTTATGATGAGTTAGGCGGTTCGCATTACTATATGATAAACGGCTTTATTGGTAATGATGTCCCACGGGTCAACATGCAATACGGCGTTAAGGTATTTAACGCATTGGCCAGGGCCATAAGGTCAGGGATAGTAGGATCGTGCCATGACTGTTCCGAGGGTGGTATTGGAGTCAGCGTTTCTGAGATGGCCTTTGCAGGAGGCCTTGGGCTAGAGGTGTTCTTGGGAGAAGTACCTTATAGGGCAAAGGGCAAAGGGCAAAGGGCAAAGAGGGATGATACGATTTTGTTTTCCGAGTCTAACACAAGATTTGTTGTTGAAATAAAAAAGAAAGACAAAAAGAGATTCGAGTCTATTATGAGAGGTGTGCCTATCGGCCTAGTGGGTTGCATCTCAGGTAAGAAGGATCTTAAAGTCTATGGTATAGACGGCAAAAAGGTCGTCGACGCGAATATAGGCAGATTAAAGGAAGCATGGCAACAGCCACTGCGCTGGTAGGATTAAGTTGCGAGGAGCCCTTGACATCAAAGATGTCAAGGGTCGCAATGACATGATTATGTTATGAAGAAACCAAGGGTTATAGTTTTGAGGACAGCTGGCACTAATTGTGACGTAGAGACTGCTTTTGCATTTAGTATGTGTGGGGCCTCGGTGGACTTGGTGCATATAAATGAGCTTTCTAGGCGCGAAAAGACTTTAAACGATTACCAGATTTTAGCGTTACCCGGCGGATTTACATATGGCGATGATATTGCCTCAGGTAAGATACTTGCAAATGAGATGAGATGCAGGATAGGCGAGGAGCTCAGGGATTTTATTGATAATGGCAGACTTGTTATAGGAATTTGTAATGGGTTCCAGGCCCTGGTAAAGGCTGGGATCTTGCCGGGCCTAAATAGGAACGGCGTAGAGGCTACATTGACTTTCAATGACTCAGGCAAGTTTGAGTCCCGCTGGACATACCTTAAGAAGACCAAAGACCAAAGACCAAAGACCAAAGACAGATGTGTTTGGACAAAGGGATTAAAGAAAATTATTTACTTACCTGTTGCGCACGGTGAGGGTAAGTTTATACCAAAGGATAAAAAAATCTTGCGGTCATTGAAGAGGAACAGACAGATTGTTTTTCAGTATGTAGATGAAGAAGGGGAAATTGCCCAGTATCCTTTTAATCCTAATGGCTCTATTGAGGATATTGCAGGTATATGCGACCCTACTGGCAGGGTGTTAGGCATGATGCCTCATCCTGAGAGGCATATTTTGGGGACACAACATCCGCGGTGGACACGGGAAGGTCTTAGAAGTTTCGGAGATGGGTTGGCGATTTTTAAAAATGGTGTAAGATATGTTAAAGACAACCTATAAAACTTAACTTCACATTTTTTGCAATGCTGATTTTGTGAAGTTAAGTCTGCTTTACTTGGATAAGAGGGGAGAGCAGGCGGCATGGATTACAAGAAGGCAGGAGTGGATATAGATAAATCTAATAGGTTTGTAAAGGATATAGCAGGCCTTGCATCTGCGACAAGACGAAGCGAGGTTCTTGGGAATATTGGAGGATTTAGCGCGTTTACAAAGATTCCTAAGAGATATAAGGATCCTATACTTGTGTCTTCTACTGATGGTGTTGGCACAAAACTTATGATAGCCGAACTTTTACATAAACATACTACTATTGGCATAGACCTTGTTGCGATGTGCGTCAATGATATCGTAGTGACAGGGGCAGAGCCGCTTTTCTTTTTAGATTATTTTGCGACCGGCAAGTTAAATAGAAACAAGGCAGTGGATATAATGAAGGGCATTGTGACAGGTTGCAGGCAGGCTGGCTGTTCTCTTGTAGGAGGGGAGACAGCTGAGATGCCAGGCATGTATAAAGACGAGGCCTATGACCTTGCTGGTTTTTGTGTAGGCGTAGTTGAAAGGGGAAAGATTATAGACGGTAGAACCGTACGCCAGGGCGACACAATTATAGGAATCCAGTCAAGCGGCCTGCATTCAAACGGCTTCAGTCTTGTAAGAAAGCTTTTTAGTAAGCATGAACTGGAGGGCAAGACAGGGAGGCTGCTTCTAAAGCCGACTATAATTTATGTTAAATTGATTTTAGGATTGATAAAGAAGGTTAATATAAAATCCATAGCCCACATAACAGGCGGTGGTTTTTACGACAATTTACCACGTGTTATGCCTCTTGGAAAATCTTCGTTGATATGCAAGGGGTCGTGGCATATACCTGATATTTTTAGGTTGATTCAGAAAAAAGCAGGGGTCAGCGATAGAGAGATGTATCGTACGTTCAATATGGGCATTGGCATGGTAATTGTAGTAGACAAGAAGGATGTTAAAGAGACCCAGGGCATTGTAAATAAATTTGGACTTAACTCATGGACTATTGGCGAGATTATTAAAGATAGCGGCGGGGTAATAATATGAACGGCGTGAAGGTTTTAGTAATCGGTTCAGGGGGCAGGGAACACGCCTTGGTGTGGAAGATTTCCCAGAGTAGGAATATTGATAGGATATTTTGCGCACCGGGAAATGGGGGGATAAAGGATATAGCGAAGTTAGTTGATATCAAGGCAGATGACATAGACGGGCTTTTAAACTTTGCAAAGACTAATAAGATAGACCTGACTGTAGTTGGACCTGAGGCGCCGCTAGTGAAAGGCATTGTTGATGAGTTTAAAGACGCGGGACTGAATATATTCGGGCCTTCTAAAGGGCTTGCAATGCTGGAAGGAAGCAAGATCTTTGCGAAAGAGGCTATGATGAAGTTTGGCCTTCCAACCGCAGACTTTAAAATTTTTGATAATGCAGAAAATGCAAAGAAATATTTGAGACAAAGATGCGCACCTATCGTAATTAAGGCAGATGGCCTTGCTGCAGGTAAAGGTGTTATTGTAGCGAAGACTGTAGAGGAAGGCGACTCAGCTATAGATTCGATCCTTACCGAGAGGATATTTGGCGATTCAGGAGATAGGGTCATTATTGAGGATTGCCTCTACGGCGAAGAGGCGTCCATATTGGTTTTTACAGACGGTAATAATATAGTGCCTCTTGTTTCTTCCCAAGACCACAAGAGGATTTTTGATAATGACAGAGGGCCTAATACCGGGGGTATGGGCGCTTATTCGCCGGCCCCTGTTGTTTCTAGAAAGATATTCGGCAATATTATAAATGATATTTTCAGACCTCTTATTAATGGTCTCAGAGAAGAAGGCAAACTATATAATGGTGTTTTGTACGGCGGCTTGATGATTACCGAAAGCGGACCTAAGGTGTTAGAATTTAATGTAAGATTTGGGGACCCGGAGGCCCAGGCCATCCTTCCCAGATTAAAGTCGGATTTAATAGATGTTATTATGGCTTGCATAGAGGGCAACCTTGATAGGATAAATCTGAAATGGGATGAGAGGTCTTGTTTGTGTGTAGTTGCAGCTTCTGAAGGGTACCCTGGTCCATATGAGAAACACAAGGAGATACATGGCCTTGACAGTATTAAGAAATTAAAAGATACAGTAGTTTTCCACGCTGGCACTCTTTGCGAAGATGGGAAGATCTTCACAGGCGGAGGCAGGGTATTGGCCGTGACAGGCCTTGGCAATGATATTAAATCTGCCAAGAAAAAGGCGTACAAGGCCTTAGAGAAGATAGATTTCAAAGGTATGTATTATAGAAAGGATATAGGAGACAAGGCCATCAATAGAGAATAAATCCGAAGCTCGAAATTCGAAATCCGAAACAAATTCAAAATTAGAAATTTGGATTTCGGATTTAAACTAAGGAGATTAAGCATGGTAATTAGGAAGAGTCCTTTGGTTGGTATATTAA
>CAYZNX010000118.1:0-4404 GCA_964479825.1 uncultured Planctomycetia bacterium
CTTCTTGTCATATACCTTCTGCGTAACCCCACTCCTTAATTTCACATTTTTAGCATTGCTAAAAATGTGAAATTAACTTTAACAAACTAGTCTCTATAAACTATAAACTAAAATGGGAATAAGAATCCAGAGTTTTGGGTTTAGGGTTTATCTTTAATATCGTACATCATGATAATCGCCTCTGCGACCTCTTTCATAGGCTTACGTTTATCCATGCTGTACTTCTGAATCTTCCTGAATGCATCGACTTCACTAAGGCCTTCTTCTTTCATTAAAATGCCTTTTGCCCGCTCGATGAGCTTACGCGTTTCTAATTCTTCCTGTATAACCCTTGTCTTTACCATAAGCTCTGTGTTCTCTATAGCTATCGCTGCCTGATTTGCAACGCTGGTAAGGACATTGATTTCTGTCTTTGTAAATTTATGCGGCCTTGATGTATAACAGTTTAAAACGCCTATAACCTTGTTCTTAACAGCTAAAGGCATACTCAGTAATGCTACAAGGCCCTCCTTTTCTGCTATATCCTTATACTTATACCTTGGTTCTTTTAACACGTCACTTATTACTACGGCCTTATTCTCTTCAACAACCTTCCAGGCAATGCCTTCGCCTCGTCCAAGAGGCTTTTTCTTTATATATTCCTCGCTTATGCTCTGAGTCGCTCTTATCACTAGATTCTCTTTTTTGTCATCAAGAAGCATAAGGGTACATATCCTGGAATTCATGACCTCAGCAGTAACTGTAACTATTAATTTTAATATGTCCTCTAAATAGAGGTCGCTCGATATGGCCTTAGAGATGTTTGAAAGCGCCTGTATTGTGTCAGCGGTCTTGCTTGTTTTTCTCTTTGACATGTCGCTGTCTTTGGCACACTGAAGTGTGCCCTACTTTAAATAGCCACAACCCCAATTCCTGCGTTATCTGCTAACTTAATGGTCTCTTCCTTATCTATAATAAGCGTCTTCTTGGCCTCTATCGCTATACATGCAGCCTTGAGTCTACTTAATAACCTTATAGTATCAGGGCCTATAACAGGAATATCAAACCTCATGTCCTGACTGGGCTTGCTTACCTTTATAACCACGATGCCCTCTTTTCCATAATGGGCTCCTCTCTTTATTGCCTCATCTGTGCCCTCAATAGACTCAACCGCCAGGATAACCTTATCCTTTACCACAACTGTCTGACCTATATCCAGGCCGGCAATGGACTTCGCAATTGTCCTGCCAAATTCTATATCTTCTAAGATGTTAGGGTAGATAGGGCCCTTAGTAAGAGGCCCTTTGACTGGCAAATAATCCGACAAAAAAAGAACCGAATCCAAAACCTTTATGCCTCTTCCCTCTAATCTATCTGCTACTGCGCCAATAATGGAATCTGTCTTCTTGTCTTTAACATCATCAAGAAGCCCTCTCATATCCTTATCTAACTTAATGCCTCTATCAAAAAGAAGTTTATGCCTTACCTGCCCCGCCATAATTACCGAGGTCAACTTTTCCTGAAGCAATATCTGAAATAATTTCTCCAACTCACCTACGCCAAGCCAGTATATCTTATCGACATATTTTTCCAGCTCTCTTGACGCCTCTTCGCTTATGGCCACTGCAATTAATTCTATATGTCTCTCTTTGGCAGCCTGTGCAAAAACAATCGGAAACCTGCCATTACCTGCTATCAACCCTATCCTGCTTTCCACCTCTAGAGACGCCTCTTTTTGATGTCTTTAAAAAACCTAAAAGATAATCTACTTCATCACAAGACTCGATATCATGCCTGACTTTTTCTACGGCATTCTTAAGGCATAACTCTGAATGAAACAAAATCTTAAATGCCTTCTTTAGCGCCATCTGTGCCTCTTTTGATATACCAGAACGCCTCAGGCCTACTGTATTCAATCCATAAACTCTAGCCGGGTGCCCGTCGCATGTGGAAAACGGGGGTATGTCCTTCACGACCTTGGAACATCCGCCAATAATAGACAGCTTTCCAACGCACACAAACTGATGGATGGCTGCCAGGCCTCCAATCACGGCCTTATCCTCAAGTGTCACATGGCCGGCGAGCGTCCCTGCATTTGCAATAATACAGCCGCTGCCTATCTTACAGTCATGCGCTATGTGAGAATATGCCATTAGAAGATTCTCATCCCCGATAGATGTAACGCTTCCCTCATCTGTGCCAGGATTGAGAGTCGTATACTCCCTTATAATATTATCTCTCCCTATCTTCAGAAAACTCCTTGCACCCTTATATTTAAGGTCCTGCGGAATGCTGCCCACGCAGGCCCCTGTAAAGATGCGGCAATTCTCTCCTATAGAAGTATGGCCTTCTATGACTGCATGGCTGCCGACCTTTGTAGATTCGGCTATTTCCACATTCGGGCCTATAATAGCATAAGGGCCGACTTCTATATCGTCGGCCAACCTTGCCTTTTTATCTACAATAGCTGTCGGATGTATCTTCATTCTATGCATCTACTAACGCAAACATCAAATCTGCCTCACTGACAACCTGGCCATCCACAAGCGCCTTTGTATGAACCTGCCCTGTCTTTGACTTCAACTTTACTACTTTAACTTCTAACCTCAGTTGATCGCCAGGCAACACTGTCTTCCTAAATTTTGTATTGTCCAAACTCATAAAATAGGCATATTTTCCAAGATTCTCCTTTTTGTTAAGCATCAGGACCCCTGCAACCTGAGCCATTGCTTCCACAATCAAGACGCCGGGCATCACAGGCCTCCCTGGAAAGTGCCCTGTAAAGAAATGCTCGTTCATCGTGACATTTTTTATGCCCACAGCCCATTTGTCCTGTTCCAACTCAATAATCTTATCGACCAATAAGAAAGGATAGCGGTGCGGCAATATCTTCTGTATGTCGCCTGCGTCTAACACCTCTCCGCCGGTTTCAACATATACCGCCTTAATGCCGCCTGCCTGCAGCTTTTCTCTCTGGGCATAGATCTTATCAACCAGCCGTATATTCAGGGGGTGTCCGCTCCGCATCGCAACTATATGGCCCTTTATCCCATAACCCAAAAGGTAGAGATCGCCTAAGAGATCAAGTATCTTATGCCTTGCAAATTCGTCTTCGAACCTCAGGTCATTGTCTATAATGCCCCCCTGGCCCACAACAATTGTATTTTCATAATTTGCGCCTTTTCCGAGCCCTTTTTCCCTTAAATCACTGACCTCTCTTTCGAGACAAAATGTCCTGGAAGATGCAATCTCTTTTTCGAACGTGGCCTCGTCTATCGTAAAGGATATATATTGGGCCTTAAGGAGAGGGTGTTCATAATTCAGCGTATATGAAACCCTGAACTCGTTGTCAGGCAACACCATAATCATTGCGCCGTCCTGCTCTACCCAAAGCGGCGAACGTATATGGTAAACCTTTCTCTGCGCGTTCTGACTTTCTATACCCGAGGTTTTTAGTATCTCAATAAAACCAATGGCGCTTCCGTCCATGCCCGGCAATTCTGGGCCATCTATCTCTATAATAATATTATCTATACTCAATGCGTACAGCGCTGCCATCAGATGTTCTATCGTATGGACCTCTACTGAACCATTGCCAACAGATGTTCGCCTCGGGCTTTTATCCTGCTCCAGGATATTCAATATATCTGCCTTTATCAAAGGGGAATCCTTAACATCGACCCTGATAAAGTTCACGCCTGTATTTGTAGGGGCTGGCTTAAACTTGAGGTTCACGTGCCCACCTGTATGGAGGCCGATACCGCTAAGCCCGATAGATTTCTTTATTGTCCTCTGTTCCATAAAGCTCCTTGAATTTTTGCCAAAATTAACCTAAAAACTGAAAAACTTAAAAACCTAAAAACATTTTGTTTTTACGTTTCTCAGTTTTTAGGTTTTTTCGTTGCTACCTTTTAATTTCTCTATCTCTTCTTCCAGTGCCCGCACCTTTTTGTACAGGTCTGGGAGATTCTGAACACAGGCATTAATCCTTTTTGCGAGTGTGTGCGGTTTTGCAGGATAACCAGAAACACAGGCATTTGCCGGGACTGTCTTGGTTACACCAGCCTGTGCTGCAACAACGGCATTGTCGCCTATTGAGATATGGCCTATGACCCCTGACTGGCCTGCCAGTGTGACATTCTTCCCTATAGTAGTAGAGCCTGATATCCCGCTTTGGGCCACTATTATAGAGTTCTCGCCTATAACTACATTATGAGCTATCTGAACAAGATTATCTATCTTGGTCCCTTTCTTAATAATAGTCTTATCAAATCTGGCCCTGTCAATTGTAACATTCGCACCTATCTCAACATCGTCCTCTATTATAACATTGCCTATCTGCGGGATCCTCTG
This sequence comes from uncultured Planctomycetia bacterium, assembly GCA_964479825.1. GTDB lineage: Bacteria > Omnitrophota > Gorgyraeia > Gorgyraeales > Gorgyraeaceae > CAYZNX01. The sequence continues at coordinate 4,333 of CAYZNX010000118.1, forward strand.
ATGGATTCCTCTAACTGTAGAAAAGCCAAAACCATCACTCCCTATAACTGTGCCGCCGTGAATTATGACCCT
>CAYZNX010000119.1:0-4328 GCA_964479825.1 uncultured Planctomycetia bacterium
GTAGCAGTAGAAGGCAATTATGACCAGGTGAATAGACTCTGTTCTGAGATAGCTACAAAATACAAATGGGCCTTTGTAAATATCAATATAAGGCCTTATTATGCTGAAGGTTCAAAGACATTCGCGTATGAGATTGCAGAACAATTAGGTTGGAAGGCGCCAGGCCATATTATAGTTCCCTGCGCAGGAGGCTCTCTTATTACAAAGATTTGGAAAGGACTGAAAGAATTTCAAGATATAGGATTACTTAAAGAGGTTTATACTAAGATTTATGCAGCTCAACCTGCTGGCTGCGCGCCAATAGTTAATGCCATAAAGGAAGGCTCCGATATAATAAAGCCTGTAAAGCCAAAGACTATCGCCAAATCGCTTGCAATAGGAAATCCAGCTGACGGCGTATATGCAGTCGGAACAGTTAAGGAGTCCGGTGGATGTGCTGATGATGTTACCGATGATGAAATAGTAGATGCGATTAAACTATTGGCATCAACAGAGGGCATATTCACTGAGACAGCTGGCGGAGTAACATTAGGGGTTACAAAGAAACTGATAGAACAGGGCAGGATCCATAGAGATGAGTCTATAGTTATATGCATAACAGGTAATGGATTAAAGACTCAAGAAGCAGTTAGCGAAAGAGTCGGCAAGCCCATTAAGATAAAACCAAATATAAGTTCGTTCGAAGAGCATGTTAAAATATAAAGGAGGCCGTGAATGTCTGTTAAAGTGAGAATACCAACTCCGCTTCAGAAGTATACGAATAATAAAACAGAGGTTAGCTTAGAAGCTGCGAATGTCAGGGAACTTATTGAAAACCTTGAAAAAAAATTTTCCGGAATTAAAAACAGGATATGCGACGATAATGGCGGGATACGTAGATTTATAAATATATACGTAAATGAAGAGGATATCCGTTTTCTGCAAATGGACGCCACGCCACTTAAAGACGGAGACGAAATTTCTATCATACCAGCGATTGCCGGGGGTAGGACATGAAACTTACAAATGACCAAATAGAGCGGTATTCTCGACAGATAATCTTGCCCGATGTTGGCGGCAAGGGCCAGGAAAGGCTTCTAGGTGCAAAGGTTTTGATTATAGGCGCAGGGGGTCTTGGTTCGCCTGCGGCACTATACCTATCTTCTGCTGGCGTGGGTAAGATTGGAATTGTAGATTCTGATGCAGTTGAATTAAATAATCTTCAGAGACAAATACTCCATTCTACAGAGACGGTGGGTAAGCCAAAGGTCGAGTCTGCAAAGGAACACCTTAATAGTATAAACCCTGACTCAGAGATTATCACATATAATTTGAGAATAAGTTCTAAAAATATAATGGATATCATAAAAGACTACGACATTGTTATAGACGGCTCTGATAACTTTCCTACAAGGTTTCTTGTTAACGATGCCTGCGTGCTTGCGAAAAAGCCGTTATCGCATGGCGGCATATTCAGGTTTGACGGACAGGCAATTACAATTATTCCAGGGGAGAGCGCGTGTTACAGGTGTCTTTTTCCAGAACCGCCTCCTCCCGGGCTTGTTCCTAGTTGCCAGGAGGCAGGGATCTTGGGAGCGGTAGCCGGAGTAATAGGCACAATACAGGCAAATGAGGCATTGAAATATATATTGGGAATAGGAAATTTACTCACTGGAAAACTTCTTGTTTTCAATGCGCTGGATTCAAGTTTCAGACAGGTAAATGTTCCGAAAGACCCTGACTGTTATGTTTGCGGCAAGAATCCGAAAATAACAGAATTGATAGATTATGAGCAATTCTGCCAACTTAAAAGGAGGTAAAGATGCCAAGGCAAATGGTCCATCTCGTGTTTCCACAGAAACTGATCAAAGAGCCTATTATTTACACAATGGCAAAGAAATTTGATGTAATGCCGAATATAAGAAGGGCCAAGATAACAGAAGAAGTAGGAGAGGCAACGTTGGAACTTAGCGGGACAAAAGAAAATTTAGAAAAAGGCAGAAGATATTTAGAAAAGGTAGGCGTTAAGATAGAACCTGTAGTCGGAGATATTGTAGAGTAAATCTAATGTGTAACCAGTGAGTTATCAGGGGGGGACCTACCCGCCTACCCAAGCTTACTGGCTCTCGGGGACGCAAGATTTCCCCAGCGAGGAAATCTTGCTCTGTTTTTAGCCTCGCTCGTCCGCCAAAAAGCGCGGCGGACACCATGCCCGCTCGTCTAAAAGAAGCCCCGAGACCCAGTAAGCTCGGGTAGCACAAAACTATCCAAATAGCCAATAATTACTTGGTTAATTCGCTCACACACCTGAAGTTTTGCCTTTCTGCATGTTATAGCCAGCGGGTGACGGCGGTGGCAGGACCCGCTGGCCTTAAAGAAGCAATATTACCCCTGTTAACTCACCCATTATCTCAAGAAAATTCTTCGAATTTTCTTGACAAATGATACTAATTTGGTATCATTATTACTATAGAAGCAATAATGGAAGAATATCTAAATAAAGGCATAAAAGAAATAATTTCTAAATTTCCAGAGATAGGAAAGATCCTTGACGAATATAATATTGGATGTACGCCATGCAGCGTAGGCACCTGTGTATTAAAGGATATCGTTGAGATACATAACCTCTCTCCGCGGGACGAACAAGAGCTAATGGCAAGGATTGCCAGGGTAGTCTATCCAGGTACAGATGTTAAGATACCAGAGATTAAGAGAATGCCTATGGCTACGTCCAGAGAGATAAAGTATTCTCCGCCTATGAAGAGATTGGTAGATGAGCATGTTTTGATAAAAAGATGGATAGCCTTGATACCAAGGGTTATCGAAAATCTTGATTTGGAATCAGCGGAATGGCGGAAGATAATACTCGATGGCGCTGATTTTATCCGTTCATACGCGGACAGGTATCATCATGCGAAAGAGGAGGAGATACTCTTCAAGTATTTTGATGAAAATTTAGATATACTTAAGGTCATACACGAGGACCATGAAAGCGCAAGGGCCCATGTGCGGGCCATGCTTGAGGCATTAGATAAAAAAGATAGGGAGGCTGTAGTAGGTCATCTCAGCGCGTATAGCGAGCTTCTCACGGAACACATTAAGAAGGAGGATGAGATTTTGTACCCCTGGATGGACAGAGGGCTTTCTACCAGACAGGTCGGTGAACTATTTTCCAAATTCATAGAAGCTGATGAGAAGTCAGAAAAGGAGGTAGTGGGTAGATGCAAAAGGTTCGTCACAGAAATAGAAAAGAGATTTCAAAGATAAAAAAAGGAGGCGGCAAAATGGGCGGTTTTCAAGGTTGTCCGGGCTCAAGGGAGATTGATTTCAGGGATAAGGATGAAGCAAGTCAAGTTCAAAAGGTAAGGTCTCAGCTGAGGCAATGGCCGATCCAGCTGCATTTGATAGGCCCTACTGCGCCATACTACGAGAAGGCTGATGTGTTGTTGGCGGCTGACTGCGTAGCTTATGCGCTGGGTAGTTTCCACCAGGATTATCTAAAAGGCAGGTCCATTGCTATTGCGTGCCCAAAGCTGGATGAAGGCCAGGATACCTATGTAGAAAAGATAAAATCATGGCTGGAGGATGCCAAGATAAATACGCTTACTGTGCTGATTATGCAGGTGCCCTGCTGTATGGGGTTGGTAAGTCTTGCCCAGCAGGCATTGCAGCAATCCAAGAGAAAGGTTCCTGTGAAATCTATTGTGGTGAGTTTACAGGGGGAGATACTTTCAGAAGAATGGGTATAAAAAGGACATACTAACTTGCTGTATAGGAAACTATAGAGCACCCTTTCGGGTGTTACTCCGGGGCAAGGATGGAGTAGCAGGCGAAAGCCTGCTTAACTTGACAAATAAAGTATTGCTTAATTTGTCAAGTTAAGTTCACCTGTCCCGAGTTTGACGGGAGGCACTATTTTTGTGTTCATTGAAGGAGGCAAGCTATGTGCGAGATTACTACGCGATGGAAGCAGCCCTTCTATGCAGATGTAGAACCTATTAAACTTCGGGAACCTCTCGCAGAATTTTTAGGTGCCGTTGATACCGGTGAAGAATTTATATTTACCTATGCTGATGCAGTGAAACTCGCTGGGCATTCTTGCCCAGCGGTTTCAGGGGCATATAAGACAACCCAGAAGGCGCTGAAGGCTTTGTACGGCAACGAGATTCCTGTAAGAGGTGAGATTAGCGTAAAGGTTCTGGGAGATGTTGACAACGGCGCAAATGGTCCTATCTCTCAGGTAATAAGTTTAATAACTGGCGCAGCCCCTGAGACAGGATTTGCAGGGTTAGGACAGAGATTCGGCCGTAAGAATAAACTGGTCTTTGATGAAGAAAACGAAGAACCCA
>CAYZNX010000120.1:0-4326 GCA_964479825.1 uncultured Planctomycetia bacterium
AGTCAGCAGCTATTACAAAGTAGTTCTCGAGTAATGGGTCAGTCAATGGGGGAATCGGTAGCCGCAGGCTTCAGCCTGCGAAATGTTGTCGACGATAACGCAACCTAAAGGTTGCGGCTACCTCGTGAATTTTGTAATTGTCGGACAGCCTCTGCAACCCCTCAAACTCCCCCAGTGCAGTATAGGAAAGCATTTTTATACTTTCCTATACTGCAAGATATTCTCTGATAACCTCTGTAAATATATCAGCGTAACTCTGCGCCTTGCGCTCTCCTACGCCAAAGACAGTTGCAAAGGCCTCCTTAGTTACAGGTTTAATTAGAGCCATATCCTTTAATGATTTATCGCCAAAGATAACAAATGCAGGAAGGCCTTGCCTGAATGCCAACTCCATTCTTTTCTTGCGTAACAGCTGGAACAATTCCTGATCTATTCCTTCCCAATCCCTTTCCGTCCTCTCTCTCCTCCTTTTCGCGATTTCCTTTTTCTTTGCTGCCACCAATGGCTTTATAAGGATAGGGACAATCTCTCCCTTCAGCACCTTTATCCCGGAACCGCTCAGAAAAAGCGTTGAAAATTTTCCGTCCCTTTCTAAGAATCCCTGACCTACCATTTGCTCGACCACATAGCGGATAAATTCCAACGAGGAGTCTCCCATTGCACCAAAGCTCGATAAATGATTATGGCCTCTTTTCTCAATATTCTCAGTCATATTCCCCTTTAAGACATTAGAGATATGGCCCGCGCCAAACCCATAATCTATATCCTGCGTAACCTCATACACACAAAATAAAATCCTTTGGCCTATCTTCAGCGGCTCACTAACCATATCAAATTCACCCAGACAATAGTCGCAGGCCGCACAAGAATCCCTTTTATAGTCATGGCCAAAGTAGTTCGCCAGGACCTTATGCCGGCACTGAGGCCGTGTACAAAAATCATAAAGACTCCTCAATTTACTCATCATAATATTCTGGTTTAAGGACTTCTCAAGGAAAAATTTCCAAGTGCGAAAATCCCTTCCCCCATAAAACATATAACAATAGGAAGGGAGCCCGTCCCGGCCAGCGCGCCCTGTCTCCTGATGGTAGTATTCAATATTCTTTGGCATGGCCGCATGGATTACAAAGCGGATATTAGAGCGGTCGATACCCATGCCAAAGGCCACTGTAGCCACAATAATATCCACCTCTTCACGGGCAAATTTATCCTGATGGATATGGCGGATATCGTCAGAGAGACCAGCATGGTAGGGTAAATTTTTAAAGCCAAGGTTATTTAGCCGTGCCGAAATATTATCAACATCGCTTCGGCGCAAACAATAGATAATGCCTGGCTCATTAGCGTGTTTATCCAGGATATCTATTATCTGTGTTATAATATTGGATCGGGGCCACGCCCGGTATGTCAGGTTTGGCCGATCAACATGTGCGATATGCAGCTCGGGATTATCAAGCTTGAGCTGCTCTAAAATATCCTTTTGGACTTCTTTGGTCGCCGTAGCTGTAAAGGCATGGACACTAATAGAGCTAAAAACTTCCTTAATAACCTTCAAATTGCGGTAATCTAGCCTAAAGTCATGGCCCCAATGACTAATGCAGTGTGCTTCATCAATGACAAAGAAAGAAAGGGGGATCGATTTCAACATATTGATCGTGGATTCGTTCTGCAAGCGCTCAGGCGAGATATATAAAAGTTTTATCTCTCCTTTTTGAATCTGGTCAACTACTAATCTCTGCTCCACGACATTCAGACTGGAATTTAAATAGGCTGCCCTAATCCCCATGTCCTTGAGACTGTCCACCTGGTCTTTCATTAAAGAAATCAAAGGCGAAATAATAATAGCCATTCCCTCTTTAAAAAGGGCTGGGAGCTGAAAACACAGGGATTTACCTCCCCCAGTAGGTAAGACTGTCAAGCTCTCTCGCCCTTCCATAATGGATAGGATTGTATCTTCCTGTAAAGGACGAAATGATGTATACCCCCAATACTGCTTTAATGCAGCATAAATCTCTTCACGGAGCTGAGTCGCTAATACGCCCACTCTTTACCTCTCTTTCACTTCCTTGCGAGATCCTTCGTCGCTCCGCTCCTCATGATGAGCAGTCGACATTATAGAAGAACTCCCGACTGCTCAGTTATTTTACTCTCAAAGGATGGATTATACAATTATAAAATGCATAACGCCTATACATAAGACACACTGTTCTATCATTTTCTTTCAAAAAATTCAAAGAAATAATCACTGATTTTCCAGGAAGGCAAATTAATCAGACAGGGATTTAGTAAAGTTAGCTATGACCTTCTCCATCAGCAATACGCTCCTCTTTCCCTGGCGGATATAGCCTTTACTCTAGGAAATAGGCTGTGAAATTCTTCCTTTGCACGTAGAAAGGCGGGTCGGGGGTAGGCACTAACATTGTAAATATTTCCAGGCAGGGATTACAGATATCTCAATTTTACCATTTCTTACTATCTTCTCTACATCCTTTGATATTATATTTATCTTTTTTGTGCCAGGATAACGTTTAATAAAAAGTCTTGCACCTTTAAATCTTTTATCTTGCCAGTCAAAGCTTGAATCATATTTTACTTCTGTTGCAATAGGTGATTTAAAGCTGCCATAAGCAAAATCCAACTCTCTTTCGCTTTCAGCATAATAGCCTATATTAGAATATCTTTTAGCAAGGCGCAAAAATGTAAGGGCCTCTACCTTGGCTCCTAGATCTCCCTTTCCTGTTAGAATAGTTTTAATTCCTGTATCATAAAAATATATCTTCTTTTGAGAATATATCCTATCAGTATATGATGGTGACCATTTTTCAAGACTCCTTACAAGAAATGCCTCCTCAAAATATTGTATATATTCCTTTACTGTATCTACGCTTATGCCTAAGGTTTTTGATATCTTATTAAAACTGATGCGGGATCCGACTGAACTAGCCAATATCATAAGTAAATCCTTTAACGCATCCGCCCTGTTTATCCTATGGAGCCTTACAATATCTCTGGCTATTATGTCATCTATAAGGGCATTCATATAATCATCTGATGGTTCAAGAACGTTCTCAGGATATCCTCCTATCTCCAGATATTCTTCGAACAATCTCTCATATTTGTAATCTTCGGATTTATCAGGAATATTATTTTTAAATGTAAGATATTCATTAAAAGTAAGTGGATATATAGTAATAATAATCTGCCTGCCTGTTAATTTTCCACCTTGCTTTTTTATCAAGCTCGAGGTTGAACCTGTACATACTATCTTAAGATTTTCTAAATCGTATATTGCCTTTAATTCTCTTTCCCAATCGGGGCTATCTTGAACCTCGTCAAGAAAAAGATAAAGTCTCTTCTTCCGAGAATGCATAAATATCTTCCTAAATTGCTTCAGATGTTCAGAGATACTTGTCCTCGTAACCCTTGGGTTATCAAGCGCAATATAGAATATATCTTTTGCTGGTATATCCTGATCGAGGAGTCTTTGAACAAGTTGTTTTAGAAAGGTGGTTTTTCCGACCCTCCTTGAGCCTACAATCACATCTATCTGTTTGCGGGCAAAGGGCTTTTTAATCTCTTCCAAGTATTCGTATCTCGGTATACCTGAGTCAAAGCCTTTCTGTTCCCACCAAGGATTAAAGGCATAATATATATCTTCCATGTCAATCCCTTCTAGTAAAAAGTATACAGTATAAAAATAGCAATGTCAAATAGTTTCTATTAAAATAGAAATTATTGTAATTAAATTTCGATTACAATTTAAACTAAGTGGACAGAAATCTTACGACAGCCCACGTTTTTATAAAAGCTTTGCCATTGCGAGCGGCCAATAGATCTATAATTACTACTTGTAACTTGAGACCGTTGCGAAACCCTTGAAAACAGGTTATCGCTATATCTCTTTATGAGATCCCTCGTCGGGACATACGTCCCTCCTCGGGATGAGACTGTTGAAAAACAGAGGTTTTTCAACAGTCTCAACTTAAGTGCCGATGATATCTCTTATACTCCGAATTTTGCTTTTATTTGCGTTTTAAGAGCTTTTCTTTTGGTAGGCAAGGAAAAAACTACCTTCTTCTATAATTGGCGTGGATTTCTCATTTGGCTGGCTCTTTATAGTTCTTGAGAATATCTAGAAATTCCTTGGCATTTACTATTTTAATGCCTTCAAATTCACTTAGCTTTTTTAGGTGTTTGTCACCTGTAACAATATAATCAGCATGAGCTTGTGTGGCGCCCTCTAAGAATTTGTTATCTTGAGGATCTTCCTTAACAACTTCTATTTTTCTAGCAGGTGCTACTAGAATAGCATTCTTCCTTATAGCC
>CAYZNX010000121.1:0-4319 GCA_964479825.1 uncultured Planctomycetia bacterium
TCAGGATGACCCCTCTGTAATGAGGGAAAAACACCCCGAGGGGTCAGTTAATTGTGTAAGTAAGGATCTGCCACGTCTACGGGATTAGCTTATAGGTGCGGATGGCAGATTTATCCGTCTTACTAATAAGAAAGTAAGATTTACTTGAGGCAGGTCATTTCCCGTTTTCTCGAAGACAAAGAAATTTGACGCCTAAACTCATATGTCTTCTGATCTGTCACCTTTGAGCCAGCTGATAAAGCGATGTTATCTCGTATCCCTACTTAGGCTGCTGGCACTGAGATGGCTGTTGCTGGCCTTGGCCCTGCTGCGGCTTTGGTGCGCCTGGCTTCTTTTTATCATCCTTTTTCCCCATATCTTCCCCCTCCTTTCTTATATTTTAATAGGGCACCACAAAGTTCTGCCCTAATCTTTTAATATAAATAAAAAACCTTTAAGATTTAATTAGTCAACTTTTTACTCGTATGACTAAACTAAAACTTAAAGGTTTTTATTTCTCCTTCCAACGTCAGGCTAATAGTTATAGGTTTAAACCTCAGCCTGCTACCCAATTAATATTACAAATAGATTGGGAATATTCCGGGTAGCCTCACCTCCTGAACCTTATTGAAAATATATTCTATATATAAAAATCATATTGTCAATATCATTTTTAAATACCCTAGCTAATCTTATCCTTTTCGTCGTAAATCTCGCCAAAAAGCTCCTCTAATACATCCTCCATCGAAATAATGCCTGTATTTTTACCTGCCTTATCCTGCACAATGAAGAGGTGCTGATGGTAGGCCTGGAATTTTTTGAGAAGGTCATCTGCCCTTTCATTCTCGTCAACAAATATAGGCCTTGAGATAAAATCTCCTACCCTTGCCTCATAATTGTCTTTTGCAATCTCCCTCAATAATGTCCTCTGCTGGCATATCCCTATTATATTCAGCATATCTTTATCATATACAGCTATCCGGCTGTATTGCGAATTGAGTATTGAATCCTTTGCCTCAATCAATCGCTGTGCCGCAGGCAGCACATATATCTTATCAATAGGCCTCATGATGTGTATCGCCCTTAAATCGTTAAGCTTGAAGACCTTGTTGCAGAGGTCCTCTTCATCAACCTCTACTGCGCCAACAGCCCTGCCAAGCTTTAACATTGCCCTTATCTCCTCTTCTGTAACCTTTGGGATGGCCTCTTTTTTCTTAAAAAGGTTCCCAACTACAATAAGGACCTGCGTCAATGGTTTTAAAACCCACATCAAAAACCTGAGTAGTTTAGCGCTCATTAGAGAAACCGAAACCTTATAATGTTCGCCTATTGTCTTTGGTATAACCTCTGATACCACAATAATCAGAAACGTAATAACTGCTGAGGATATAGCTAACCATTCATCACCGAATATCCTTAACGCCTTCTGCCCTACGAAGATCGAGCCAATTATATTTACTGAATTATTCAATATCACAATAGTCGCAATGGCAATATGTATATTCTCTTTTATTATAATAAGGTCCTTTGAACCCTTGCGTTTCTGCTCAAATAATATCCTGGCCTTTATTAGAGGTAAACTCAATATGGCCGCTTCTATCATAGAACACAGGGCTGAGGCAAAGAGTACGCATATAAGTAAAATGATTAAATTCGCCATATGCTTATTTTTTTATAATCTTTAGAATATCTACTCCGATTTTCTCAAACATATCCTTTAACCTTGCCATGGGCAGTCCTAATACATTAAAATAAGAACCGTTTATATCATCAAAAATAAAAGAACCTGCCCCTTCTATTGAAAAACCTCCAGCCTTATCATAAGGCCCGAGCAATCTAAAATATCTGGATATCTCTGACTCACTAATATTTTTAACCCTCACCTCTGACCTTTCATAATCTAAGGCTATCTTTTTTGTTTTAGCGTCAATAACGCAAATCCCGGTATATACATATATGGCCTTCCCCGACATTGACTTTAACATCATCTTTGCATGGCTGACATTCATGGGTTTACCTATTATCTTCTTATCCAATAGCACTACTGTATCCGCGCCTATTACAAGACCCTCTTTTATCTTTTCTGCGACCTCCTTGGCTTTAAGACAGGCATTTGACATTACAATGCGACATGGGCTCCTGCCTTTCATATCTTCAGTCACATTACTTGGAATAACTTTATGTTTTATTCCGCAGGATAGGAGTATAGAAGATCTTCTTCTTGAAGAAGACGCGAGAACGATATTCTTCATTTGGAAAAGACATAGCCTAAAATCTTATATACGAGGCGTGCTGCTGTAAAATCTGATGCTACCATATTCTTTATCGGGCAGAGCTCAACTACATCAAAACCGATTATATTCTTCTCTCTTATTATATCTCGAACGGCCTTTAAAAATTCATACCAGCCAATGCCCCCCGGCTCTGGCGTCCCCACCGAAGGCATGATAGACGGGTCAAATACATCAAGGTCTATGCTTATATACACATCTCTGGTCAGATGTTTTTTTGCAGATTCAAGCCAATCCGGATTATTTATCAAATCATGCATACCAAAGGCCCTAATATTATTGTCTGCCCAAAAAACCTTCTCATCCTTACTTAAACTCCTCGTACCCGCTTCTACTAAACGTGCAATCTCTGATAGCCGCCTCGCTACGCACGCATGATTATAACGTGAACCTCCATAAGTATTTTTTAAGTCATAATGGGCGTCAAAATATAAAATAGATAGATCCTTATAATACGTTTTAAGCGCCTTTCCCGCTCCTATACTAACCGAATGCTCTCCTCCCAATATAACGGGAAATTTATCCTGTCTTAAAACCATCAGCACTTTTTCTTCCACCATATTGATCATCTCGGCAGGCCTGAGATTTTTTACCTTAAGCGGCGGGGCAGTATTGATCCCTATTCTGTAGATCTCTTTATCCAACTCTTCATCAAAGAGCTCTAATTTATCCGATGCCTTCAGTATAGCTCGCGGGCCTCTATCTGTCCCTTTTCGGTAACTTACGGTCTCTCCATAAGGAACAGGTATTATAACCGCCTTTGCCTTTTTTGACAAAGCTAAATCATTATCTATGCCGCCAAATGATAGTACCATAATCAATCGCTTTCTAAAACATATTGGAATATAAGGGGGGCTACGATACTCGCGTCTGATTCTATTATAAATCTTGGCGTGTCAATGCCAAGTTTCTCCCAGCTAATCTTCTCGTTTGGCACTGCGCCGCTGTAAGAGCCGTAAGAAGTAGTGCTGTCGCTAATCTGACAGAAATAGCCCCACAACTTGCACTCTTTTCCTAAATCCTGTCTTATCAAAGGAACTACGCATATAGGAAAATCCCCTGCAATACCACCGCCTATCTGAAAAAATCCTATAGAAGAATCTTCCGTGTTCTCTATATACCAGTCTATGAGATAATCCATCTGTTCCAATCCACCCTTTATAAAATCAAGATTTTTAAAACGGCCTTGCCTAAATTTAGCCACCACGCCATTGGCTAAAGTAGAATCTTCCCAACCAGGGGTAAAGATAGGGATACCTTCTTTAGATGCGGCAACAACCCAGCTATCCTTCGGGTCTATTTCATAAAACCCTTTTAACGCCCCACTACGTATAAGCTGATAAAAGTACTCATAAGGAAAATAGCTCTTGCCATCCCTGTCAGCCCTTTCCATTAAAGGGTAAAGATGCTGCGCCAGCTTCTTTATGGCCTTGTCTTCTGGAATGCACGTGTCTGTTACTCTGTTAAGATGATTATCCTTGAGCTGTAGCTCATCCTCAGGGGTAAGGCTCCTGTAATAAGGCAGCCTCTTATATTGCTTGTGTGCGATTAAATTAAATATATCTTCTTCCAGATTGGCTCCTGTGCAAGAAATTGCATGAATCTTACTGCTTCTTATCATCTCGGCTAAAGATAAGCCAATCTCCCCTGTGCTCAAGGCCCCTGCCATGGCAAGAAACATCTTTCCGCCTTTTCCAATATGATGCAGCCATGCCTCTGCTGCATCAACTAAGGCTGCAGCATTGAAATGCTTGAAATTCTTTTCTATGAAGGCTTTGACGTCCATAATAAATCCAGTATAACATCGTGTTTTTAGATTAACAAGCTAAATCTATGGTTTCAAGTAACCGGTGAGTCAGCAGGGGTGAGGGAATTAACTGAGCCCTCGGGGAGTTTTTCTTTTTGTTCTCCCCAGAGGGCTCATGAGGGGTCGGGAAACAGATGAAAAACACCCGACCCCTCACTTAACTTCACATTTTCTGCAATGCACAAAATGTGAAGTTAAGCTCTGACAGCCTGAAGGCTGGGTTCCTGTAGCCAGCGGGTGGC
>CAYZNX010000122.1:0-4300 GCA_964479825.1 uncultured Planctomycetia bacterium
TCGCTGCGGGCAAGCAGGGAACCTGTCAGCGGTGTCACCCGCTGGCTATATAAGTGCATAAGGTTATATACCCCCGTTAACTCACCGATTACATTTTCAAGATTATCGCATTACATTCTGTAACGCACAGACATAAAAACCCTGTTTTGGTAATGCGGTGCGCCTCAAAAATTTGGAACGGGGTCAAGATTCTCTGTGTATTCAATCTTTTGAAGCGTAATCGTAACAGTGCCTACAAAGGGTATGCCGCTTGTAGTCATCAATAATGGGATCCTGGCCTCGTCTGCAGAAAACCACATCGTAGCCTTGGCCCTCCTTTTTACCTTGCCCTGAAACCATGGCAGAGGCTCTACCATAAATGCCTCCCATTCACCTACATCTTTTATATTTATCATACCCTTTTTGTGCACCTGGGCCTCTAATAAATAGTTCTTTTCGTCAGCATTGACATTTGCAAAAACCGATCTGCCGACATCCACATCCTGCAGTCTAAAATAATACATGCAGCTCAATGGGTCCTGGACCCTTTCGGGTATATCAAATTCTTTCTTATTATGATTGAGCCTCGAAAAATATAACGCCTTGCCCTTCTCTTGATAAAAATCAATATATTCGTCTGACCTATAACCGCCTTCCCTCTGCTTCTTTTCAAATCTAACAGGATATAGTTCTTCCACGTCTATATAAGTAGATATCTCATCCTCAACCTTGTATATCTTTGATATAATCGGCGCGGTCTCTGCAATGGCAAGGATGTGATAGACATTGCGTCCACCCCTTTCTGTCATCCCCTTGACACTGAGGGTAGCAATGCCTACATCCAGGCCAAGCCATTCTGCCTTATATGTAAACCTTTCTCCAATCCGAAGTTTTTTCGGCGGAGGTTCTATTCTAATCGCTTCTGCCATGTCTTTTTCTACAATCCTATATCCTGAGGTAACCCCGCAGCCTGAGACAAAAAATATGAATGAAAATATAAATATATATATCTTCAACTTCTCGCCACTTCTCCTAATTTGAGGTCGTTGAAAAACCCCTAAAAATACGTTAGCGACCTCTGATTATAGAGATCCTTCGTCGCTCCGCTCCTCAGGATGAGCAGTCGCACAGACGAAAAAACTCCCCGACTGCTCATTTACTCAACAGCTCAGCGGCTTTTTCGAACACCTCTTTTACGGTCACAGAATTAAGACACAAGAACCCTTTATTACAATTGTCTGCAAGGCATTCCACGCATCCTACGTCCTTATGAATACTCACTGTATCCATGCCAATAGGCCCCCATCTACAAGGGCCAAGCCCTTTCTCGTTCCTTGAAAAAATAGAAATAACAGGGGTGCCAACAGCACACGCTATGTGAACAGGTCCTGAATCATTTGAAATAAAAAGAGATGCCCTTTTAAAAAGGGCGGCTAATTCTTTAATGGATGTCCTTCCGCACAAAAATACAGGCCTATTTCTCATTGACCTCCTGACTCCTTCTCCGGCCTTTACCTGGCCAGAACTAGAAACTAGAACAATCTTTAGTCTGAAACTCTCTATTAAAAGGTCTCCAACCTTTGCAAAGTTCTCCTCAGGCCACATCTTAGAAACAGAGCTGGCCCCTGGATGCAGCACTGCAAACCTTTCGTCATCCTTCAGTCCGTTCTCCTTGAGTAAATCAGCTATCCTATCCTCATCGTCCCTATCAACTGGCATAACGAGAGGCGACATCTCTGCCTTAACCCCGATAGACCTTAATAAATCTAAGGAATATTCGGATTCATGTTTCTCTCCGAGACGCTTCTTATACTCTAACCTGTCGGTCAGCAAAAAGTCCATCTTGCCCCTTGCATATCCAACTCTTTTCCGGATCCCTGCCAAAAAACACAAAAGATTAACCCTTGCAGTCGAATGAAGGATAAGCGCCAAGTCAAATCTTTTTTTTCTAAGGTATTTAGCAAAACGTAACGTCTGAATAAATCCTCTATGTTTGAGTTCTTTATCATGTACTATTACTTCATTGAGATAGGGATTGCCTGTCAAGATTTCTTCTGTTATTGGTGAAACCATTACAGCTATATATCCGTCTTGAAATGCTTTTTTTACAGCGGTTATTACCGGGGTAGAAAGGACCACATCTCCTATCCTGTCAGTCCTTACGATTAGTATTCTTTTAATATTTGAAATACCCATCTCTCATTTTCTTAATTTCACAAAATAAGCATTGCAAAAAATGTGAAATTAACGTAGGGCAAGCCTCGTTACAGCGTCCAATACTTCTTGCGGGTCGATTCCTGCCATGCACTCATGGTTTAAGCTGCAGATGGCCTTATTGCACGGCGAGCATTCAAGTGTCTTCCGTATAACCACGTCGCCTTTCCCTGTCGGGCCATACTCCTCAGGGTCTGTAGGCCCGAATATCGCCACTACCTTCACACCGAGATCACACGCGATATGCATACAAGCGCTATCACATGTAAGAATAACGCTCATGCGCTCTATCAATGCAAAAAGTTCTCCTAAAGTTGTAGCGCCTGTAAGGTCAATTAGATCTTTATGCCTTAATGCATCTACTATCTCTCCTGACACCTCTCTCTCATGTTCATCTCCTATTAAAACTACCTTATAATCCCCCTTACTCAAAAGGCCGTTTATCACTTCAATAAATCCTGTTACGCGCCACTCTTTTAACCGGCTCCTGCAAGCAGGGCTTACCCCTATCAGCGTCTCCCCGCTCCCAACACCTTTTCCTTCAAGTAATCTCCCGGCCAGCTCCCTATCCTTAGCATCTATATAAATATTGCTATGGCCCCTGCAGTCTAAATCAAGGCCCTTTAATTTATTCAAATGTTTCTTTCTCCTGTGCCTGTCCCTGGAACTATTTAAGGAAAGCAGCCTCGTCCTGTTTTTGGCGCCTATTAAAAGCGGAATCAGGCTTGACCTCATATCTACAGCCAGGTCATAATGTTCGTTTTTAAGCCTCTTTATAAAATCCGTCTTTTCACGCAGATTAGCGTGTTTATCATATGTAAAAATCCTGTTGATACGGGGGTCCTTAGCAAAAACCTCTCTCGGCCTTGGGCCCACCATAACATCTATATCTGCCCCTGGAAAATTATCCCTAAGACAAGACAAAACAGGCAATGTCAGAATCACATCGCCTATATTGCTGAGGGTAATAAAAAGAATCTTGCGGATATTGCCATGTTTCATGTTACCGCCTTTAATACCTCTTCTACCGTTATTGCCTTCATACATTTATTGTCTTTACATGAAAGATTATAGCAAGGGACTTCACAATCTATAGTCTTCTGCAACACTTTATATAGCCCGTCCCCGTAAGGCCCGGTTATCTCTGGGGAGGTTGGCCCAAACAATGCCACAACAGGCGCCCTTACAGCTATCGCAATATGCATGGGCCCAGAATCATTAGATACAACCCATCTAGCCCTTTTAAAGATGGCTGCCAGTGTTTTTAAATCAGTCTTGCCACACAGTAATACCGGCTTAACCTTCATCGCATTTGAAATGCCCCTGCACAATTCAATATCCTTTCCCGAACCTGTCAATACGACCTTTGTATTAAATTTATTAACGACCTCGTCTCCGAGCCTTGCAAAATTCTCAAGAGGCCATCTTTTTAGCTCCCAATTGCCTCCCGGGTTTAGCACTATAAAGCACTCTTCCAGCTTAACGGCCTCTCTTTCTAAAATCCCGTCTAGTCGCTTTTCATCTGTATCAGAAATAAAGATTTCATAATTCTTGCGTTTAGGCTCTATGCCCATATGCCTTGCAATCTCTAAAAAATATTCTACCCTGTGCATCTTTTTAGAAAGAGGCTCTACCTTCTTGGTAAGCAAAAAACCTGATTTTTTGTTATCAAATCCTATCCGTTCCGGTATCTTTGAAAGAAATAAAGACAAGGTCCTGCTCAAAGACCTGCGCAGAATAAATGCGCTATCAAATCTCTTAGACCTCAATCTCGAAATAAGTGAAAATTTTGACCAAAGATTCTTATCTCTAAATAAGACGATCTCATCTATATTTGGATTCCCTTCCAGGATCTCTGTACATCGGGGATGGGTCAGGACAGCAACATAAGATTCTGGATGACTTTCCCTGACCGCCCGTATAAAAGGCGTCGCAAAGAGCGTATCACCTATCCAGTTAACGTTTACGATGAGTATACGTTTCATTTTTATAATACCTTTAATGTCTAACGGTCTTAGGCTTCCCAGCATAGCAGGTTTTGGGGACGTAAATTTTCCCCAGCGAGGAAAATTTACTCTGTTTTTAGCCTCGCTCGTCCGCCAAAAAG
>CAYZNX010000123.1:0-3948 GCA_964479825.1 uncultured Planctomycetia bacterium
TAATGATGAAAAGAAAAGAGTAAAGATTATTTTATCTTTTTCTCTACCCTTAATATTGATAGCTATATTTCTTACTCAATCAAGAGGAGGACTCTTTTCCTTACTGGCAGGACTCTTTTTTGTCCTATTATATAGATTTAGAAAAAGAGCGATATTATTCTATGCAGTGATATTACTTTCTATTTTAATCATTCCTAACCCTGTTGTTCAACGACTGAAAACTGTAAAGATAACTGATCCATACGCCTATTCAAGAATTGATATGTGGAAATCATCTTTTCCCATGATTATTAAGAATCCTCTTGGTTATGGTATGGGAATCTATAAATATATCTCACAGAGGCATACCTTTCCAGTAGAAGAAGCGGTAGCCCGATATGGCAAAAAAGCAGAAACAGCCCATAACGAATACCTTCAACTTGCTGTTGAATTGGGAGTTTTAGGATTTTTTACCTTTCTATGGGGCATATTCCTCGTAGTTAAAGAGGGATTATTAGCCATACAGGTTTTAAAAACTAAGAGGCTCGGTTTCCCGGTCGGAGGGGCAGTCGGCCTGCTTGGAGGTAGCATAGCAATTCTCTCCCATGGCCTTGTTGATTCAAACTTTCATCAGCCCTCTATAGTTATTCTCTTGATCATTTTTGTTGGCACAATTATAGCGATAAACAAGATTTATTCTGATGACAAGAAAAAGGTGTTCATAATCAAAAAAAGGGAAGGGAAGTTTTATGATGTTTCATTTATATTAATTGCCCTGTTGCTGGCCATATTAATTGTAAGACCCTGTATTGCCTACTATGTTTCCTCTTATGGGGATGAGAATTTCAAAAAAGGGAACCTTAATAGGGCCACAGAACTATATAGATGGGCAATTTTGTTTGACCCTGGTAATACTGCATATCACTACTCTCTTTCTGCATCTGTCTTTTATAAATTCCAGGAAGATAGAGATCCAAGATTAGTTAATGAGGCAATATCAGAATTAAACTATGCCAAGGTGCTTAACCCTATAAACACCCTTTTCCCCAACAGGCTCGCCTTCATTTATCAAAACTTAGCCGTGAGCACCAAGGATTCTACTGAAAGAAAGAAATTTTTGGAAGAGGCAGAAAAAAACTATAGAAAGGCTATCCAATTGAACCCCTTTTACGCCCACAATTATGCCCAACTGGGTGAACTTTACATTCTCTCAGGTGATAGAGAAAAGGCCAAAGAGGAGTTTATAAAGGCATTAGAACTTGAACCCAGGTTTCTGCCTGTAAGATATAAGTTAGCCCTTCTTTATGAGGAAGAAGGTCAGACTGAATTGGCAGAGGCAGAATACCGTGCGATTATAGAGATAAAAGAGCGATACACCAATAAGACCAAGCATGACCTGGAAGAGCAGTATCTGGATGTGGATATCGCCGATGTAAAAAAGAGATTAGATTTGTTGAAAGCCAAATAGCATGTCTTCGTAAGCCCTTGACATGCCTGTTGTTTTGGTTATACTGTTGATGGGATATATTATTGTGGTGGTTGCGAAGATAAGCCGGAGGAGGATTTTTGCAAGTCCCATTGTTAGACCTAAAGGCCCAATACCAAGAGATAAGAGAAGAGATCTTAGCTGCGATAAGGGATGTTTGTGAGAGCCAGCATTTTATCCTGGGAGCGATGGTAGAAAAGTTTGAAGAGAAGATTGCCCGATATTCGAAGGTGAAACATGCCATAGGGGTTGCCTCAGGTACTGATGCCCTTTTACTCGCCTTAATGGCCATAGGAGTCGAAAATAGCGATGAAGTAATAACCACGCCTTATACCTTTTTCGCTACTGCTGGTTCCATTTCAAGGCTGGGTGCGAGACCTGTTTTTGTGGATATAAATCCTAAGACCTATAATATGGACCCTAACAGACTGGATGACTATATCAAGAAAAGGCTAAAGGCTAAAGGTCAAAGGCTGAAGGCTATTATCCCAGTACACCTCTACGGCCAATGCGCAGACATGGACCCTATTGTTGATATCGCTAAGAAATATAATCTAAAGGTCATAGAAGATGCAGCCCAGGCCATAGGTGCAGAGTATAAGGATCAAAGGGCAGGCTCCATTGGTGATTGTGGTTGCTTTAGTTTTTTCCCCTCCAAAAACCTCGGCGGTTTCGGCGATGGGGGCATGGTTATCACTAATGATGACGATTTAACAAGCAGGATCAGGGTCCTCAGGGTTCATGGCAGTGAACCAAAGTACTACCACAAGATGGTCGGCTGTAACAGCCGCCTGGATGCCCTTCAGGCGGCCATCTTGATGGTGAAGATAAAATACCTGGACAGATGGACAAAAGAAAGGCAGGATAATGCGGAGAGGTACAATCAGTTATTCAAGGAGGCGGATTTGTTGGATAAGGTTGTAATCCCCCATGTTGAGCCCTATAGCCACCATATCTATAATCAGTATGTTATAAGGACGTCAAATAGGGATGCGCTCCGAGTGCACTTAAAAAAGGAAAATGTAGGAACCGAGATATATTATCCTGTTCCTCTACACATTCAGGAATGTTTCAGGGGCCTTGGATATAAAACAGGGGACCTGCCGGAGGCCGAAAAGGCTGCGAATGAGACCATCGCCCTTCCGGTCTATCCTGAGTTGACAGAAGAGATGCAGCGATATGTGGTGGAGAAAATCAGAGAATTTTATTATTAGGTGAAATCTTTTTGCATAAATAGGGAGACGGCATTATGTTAAATATAGCCGTGGTTGGGGCAGGTGATTGGGGCAGAAACCATGTAAGGACATTTTTTAATTTGGCAGAATGTTACTTGTTATATATCTGTGACAATAATGAAGGCGTTCTGTCTGACATGAAAAGACTTTATCCAAAGGTAAAGGCCACAAGTAATTACGATGAAATTCTAAATGATTCTACGGTGGATGCTATTGTAATAGCCTCTTCTGCTATGAGTCACTATGCTCTTGCCAAGCAGGCCATTGAGGCTAAAAAACATGTTTTCGTAGAAAAGCCATTCTCATTAAATGTAAAAGATGCCGAAGAGCTTATTAGGCTGGCCAAGAAAGAGGGTAAGAAGCTTATGGTAGGCCATCTTCTGATTTATCACCCTGCTGTTAGGAAATTGAAAGAATTGATCGATACTGGAGAGGTAGGAGATGTCTATTATATTTATTGTCAGAGAGTTAATCTTGGGAAGATTCGTAGGGATGAAAACGCCTTGTGGAGCTTCGGCCCACATGACATCTCTGTGGCACTACACCTTATTGGAGATGACCCAGTAGAGGTGTCTGCGATAGGCAAGGATTATCTGCAACAGGGGATCGTTGATGTGGTATTCCTTAATATTAGATTTCACAACAATAAGATGGTAAATATCCACCTCAGCTGGCTCGATCCTCACAAAATTCGTAAAATCACAGTTGTTGGAAGCCGTAAAATGGTGGTCTTCGATGATGTGGATGTAACTGAGAAACTCAAGATATTCGACAAAGGGGTTAACATTAATACCCGATATGGGTCCTATGAAGATTTTCTCTCATTACGATTTGGGGATATATTAATTCCACGGGTCAGTATGTCGGAGCCTCTAAAACTGGAATGCCTACACTTTTTAGAGTGCATAAAGAATGGGAAAGAGCCATTAAGTAATGGCACGAGCGGGCTTCAGGTCGTCAGGGTATTAGAGGCTGCGCAGAAATCAATGGAAAATGGAGGTATACCCGTAACGATATGAATGGCAAGGATTATTTTTACCATGAATCGTCCTATGTGGATGAAGGGGCCCAGATAGGCAAGGGGACGAAGATATGGCATTTCTCCCATATAGCATCAGGGGCAAAGATTGGAGAAAATTGCAATATAGGCCAAAATGTTTTTGTAGGGTCAAGGGCAGTAGTGGGAAATAATGTAAAGATTCAAAATAATGTCTCAGTTTATGATAAAGTTATTCTGGAGGATTATAC
>CAYZNX010000123.1:3958-4282 GCA_964479825.1 uncultured Planctomycetia bacterium
CGCCTGATTGTATTTCGGTTTATGATGAGGTAGTTTTAGAGGATTATGTTTTTTGTGGGCCTTCCTGCGTCTTTACTAATGTTTTTAATCCAAGAAGTCATATTCCAAGAAAGAAGGAATTCAGGCAGACAGTTGTTAAAACAGGGGCGACCATCGGCGCAAATGCCACTATTATATGCGGGGTCACAATCGGCAGATATGCCTTTATAGGTGCAGGTAGTGTAGTGACCAAGGATATACCTGATTATGCACTTGTATATGGAAATCCCGGAAAGCAGAATGGCTGGGTATGTTATTGTGGAAATAAGCTTGATATCAATAGCA
>CAYZNX010000124.1:0-4236 GCA_964479825.1 uncultured Planctomycetia bacterium
TTTTTTTATTTTTTTGTTGACATCAAAGTTTAATTAATTTAAAATACTTATTAAATATATAAATAAAAGTTTTAATTAATTATATGGAAATTCAATAATATCAATTAGCCGAACGCAGTGAGGCTAATTTACCAAGGAGGGTTTCTTATGAAAAAGGTAATTTTTGTTGTTCTTGCTGCCTTTTGTTTGAGTATTTTATATTCAAAAAGCGGTTTTTGTTACAGGATACCGCCAGAAGAAAGCAAGATAAGGGACTTATATATGTTTGGCAAGGATGGTAAAAGAAGCTATGGGGCAAAGCCAGAGCCACAGGTGATCTTTTTGCGCGTCCCTGATGACTATAGCGGAAAGATTAAAATCTCTATTTATGATCCTGACATTGGCGGGTATGTAGATGAGAAGAGCGGAAAGTGGAATACAGAAACGCGGTTTTCTATTTATGGCGGCAGCCGCGCTTATTCATCTTTGCAGGGCTTGACAGACAGAAAGGTAGAAGATTTTTTTCAGGGAAAACTTTTAGATGAACAGACATTTGGCGAAGACGGAGATTATGACAAAAAATTCTATTATTTTGATCCTATTGATGCAGATGAAGGGGAAAAGGTAGACGGGCATAGATATTTTAAATTAGTTGTGGAAGGCCTGTCCGGCGATGACAATAATGTGTATTCTTTAGATGTCTCCCCGGACGCAGTCGAGGCCTTTGGATATACATTGTCTTTAAGATTGTCTGAGCGTCGAGGCGATAAGATGGCCCTTTATCCTGAGGTACCTTTAAATACTGCCCGTCTTGTAGAATACAATTACGATTTAGATGCGAATGGAGGCACCATAGACATTATTAGCGCCTCTAAAAGCTATCAAATAAACAGGTCTGGGACAGGCGTATGGGAGAATACAGAAATAGACGTAGAACCATCTGATACAGGCCGAAGGTGGGTTTATGAGATAACAAAGGATACGCAGCCTAATGCAAATATGGCAATGTATATAACTACAGGCGAAGGCAAGGCGGTCCCTGTATTTTTTAAACCCGGACCGGCAGGGCCAAAAATGGTCTTTGTTGAAAAGAAAGAAGAACAGCCATGGGTTGAGTCGAAGATTTCGTGTAATACCTTTACCTTTGATGGCTCAAAGTCGTATGACCCTGACAATCAGGAATTGTCTTACTTCTGGGATTTTGGCGATGGCTCAACAAGCAGCCAGATAAGGTCCATGCATACATATAAGGAGGCAGGAAAATATCTTATAAGACTCACTGTTACAGATAATTCAGACGCTGAATGCAACACTGCAACTACCCAGCATGTTATTAAGGTTAATGAACCGCCATGCGCAATAGCAAATGGCCCAAACATATCTTGCGTTAATACAGAGACATTTTTTGACGCTAGTCAGTCTACGGATAGCCCTGAAGATAAGTTGACTTATAGATGGGATTTTGGCGACGGGGAGACAGAAGAAGGTATAAAGGTAACGCATAAATACGAAAAAGGCGGGGACTATATAGTAACCCTTACAGTAACAGACGATTCTGGCAGTATGTGCGACACAGGCATAGACAAGCTTAACATCTCGGTTAATACGCCTCCTGTTGCTGATGCCGGAGACGATGTAGTCATGTGTAAGGAGAACCCGTATGATCCTTTGGAGGTTACATTTGATGCATCTCGGTCAAAAGATGCGGATGGCAATGACCTGAGCTTTATCTGGGATTTCGGAGACGGCGAGACAAGCGAGGGAATTAAGGTAACCCATAAATATAGCAAGGGAGGGGAGTATATAGCAAAACTTTTGGTCACCGACAATACGGATACGTCGTGCAGCAAAGCTACAGACACAAGATTGATTAGGCTTAACAGGGCGCCCATGGCTGATGCCGGAGAGAATATCAGCATCTGTCTGGCGGAAAAAGCAAAATTTGATGGAGCCAATTCATTTGATAATGACGAAGATATCCTCGGTTATACATGGGATTTCGGAGACGGAGAGACAGCCTTGGGCAAGACAGCTTCTCATAAATATGCAAAGGGCGGCCTATACAAGGTAATTCTTACGGTCAGTGACAACACCAAGACAGACTGTTCGTCTTCTTCAGAAATAATTCTTGTAGATGTTAATTCTTCTCCAAGTGCATCCGTGGCTGCACTAGATGTGTCATGCCTTGGCCAGATGGTGCGGTTTGACGGAAGTTCTTCTGCGGATCCTGATGGCGATAGGCTTATGTATACCTGGGATTTTGGCGACGGCACTACGGCGACCGGCGCTGAAATAAAGCATGGCTATGCAAAAGGCGGGTTGTATAAGGCAACCCTTTTTATAGATGATGGGAAAAATTCTGATTGTTCAGGGTCTACAAAGGTACATTATGTTAATGTAAATACTCCTCCTATCGCTGAGGCTGGTTCTGATCTCACGGTTTGTGTAAAAGACGGGGTCGAATTTGATGCCAGCAAGTCCTATGACCCTGACAACGATACCCTTACCTACATCTGGGATTTTGGAGATGGAGAGACGGCCGAAGGGCAGAAGGTTACGCATGTATATAAAAAGATAGGCGTCTATAAGGCGGCTTTGACCATCAAAGATGATTCAGGTTCAGAATGCGATAACAGCGTTGATACCCTAATAACTACAGTGAATGCAGAACCTGTCCCTGTTATAGAAGTAATATAAGTGAGATATGAGTTAATAGGGTTATTGAGTTATAGAGTTATTGGGTTGATTAGGTTAAATGCCATTCTACTCAAGTAACCCAATAACCCAAGTAACTCTAGTAACTCATCTGTCCGAACTTACCCCACACCCAGCACTACAGCAACATCTGTAGTGCAACAAATAATTTAATGTCTTATTGTTTCTAAAACATATTCGTATCTCATAAAGTGCTGGGTGTGGGGCCTTTTTATGGTATAATCATAGCGTATGAGAAAAAAGAATATTATTACATTTTCTGCCGTCTCTGTTGTTTTATTAGCGGCTGTTGTCTCTCCCTGCCTTGCGGCTCCTCAAAAACTTACCATTGTTTTCTCTGGTGATATGCGGGGCGAACTTGAGAATTGTCACTGTCCAAAGGAAGACTATGGCGGGTTGCCCAGAAGGGCTAATTATATTTACCAGGTCAGGCAGGAGGTCAAGGATTTATTGCTCCTTGATGTCGGAGATATCCTGCCATTGGTAAGTTCCGATGTTGATAGAAAAGAGGTCTCTTACGACGCCTTTATATCCTTCAAGGCAATGGATATGATGGGATATAGCGCTATGAATGTAGGCGAAAGCGACCTAATTTTAGGAGAGGCATTTTTAAAACAGAAAGAAGCTGGCCTCTCATTTCCTTTTATATCAGCAAATATAGTTGATAAGGACACGGGTGAGACCTTTTTTAAGCCATATGTGGTTAAGGAAATGGAAAACGGCCTGAAGGTCGGCACGATAGGATTAGTGAATGAACGCTATGTAATAAATTCAGATAGGTTGACTATATTGTCTAATAAGGATGCGGCCTCTCGGTATATCCCAGAATTGAGAAGGATGTCAGACATTGTGATTGTATTAGGTCACCTGGGCCTGCCGTATTCCATAGAACTTGCAAATTCAGTGGAAGGTATAGACCTTATACTAAGCGGCCACTGGGACACATCAAGCCAGGAGCCCATGAAGATAGGCAATACACTGATTATGCCTACAACATATCATTCAAGAAAAATCGGAAGGTTAGGGCTGAAAATAGAAAACAAAATGATTTATTCATATGATTGGGAGTCAACCCCTTTAGATAAAAATTATGATGGCAACATGATTATGGAAAATCTTATTTCCAGCATGCCTGACCTTGAAAAGGCAAAGGAGGCAGTAGATATACGAGAGACAGACAGGCTTCAGGCTAGGCCATTAAGGGTCTTTGTGTTCTATACCCCAGGCTGCAGGTCCTGTATGGAGGTCAACAGAGACGTATTGCCCCACATCGAGGAAAAATATGGAAATGATATTACGGTCGAACATTACGATGTAAGCGTATTAACTAATTATGAACAGATGATAAGACTTGAAAGGCTGCATGGCATAGAGGAGGGTGGTGGCTACGTGCCCGAGGTAATTGTGTCAAGATATGTGCTTATGGGTAAGGATGAGATTGCAAATAAGCTGGATAAAATAATTCAAAAGGCATTAGAAGAGATTACTGAAGTAAAAAAAAACGAATATGTAATTTCACCTGCAGCTGAATATCACCCTCCA
>CAYZNX010000125.1:0-4190 GCA_964479825.1 uncultured Planctomycetia bacterium
ACCGCGCCTTCAATAGAACAGGTCTTAACGCATACAGGTATCTCCTTTTCGCTCCTGTCTATACAGATGTCGCATTGAGAAGTAATATAAGGGACAGTTTCCGGCGGAATTATGCCAAACGGGCATGCCAGACTGCAGGACTTGCATGATATGCACCGCATAGTGTAACGCTCGACAACACCGTCACTTCTCTTTTCTAAGGCATCCTTAGGACATGAATTAACGCAAGGCGCCTCTTCGCACCTTCTGCACGTGTATAAAAACTGGCCTATCTCCCGCAGGCGGTTTATGCCTATATTATTATTACGGTAATAATAACTGCATTCTGCAGTAACCTCTTTGCAGCTATACAGTTTTTCAAGGTCTATGAATAATCGCTTCATATGTTTTCAGCTGTTCTAATCCCAGACCTCACGGAGTTGGCCTATCTTATCATACCTGAAGACAGGGCCGTCTTTACACGCGTAAAAATTCCCAATCCTGCAATGGCCGCACTTGCCAATACCGCAACTCATATTTTTTTCCATGGACAGATAGATCTGGTCATGTCTAAAACCTATATCCATAAGCTTGAACGTAGTAAATTTCATCATTATAGGAGGCCCGCATACAATGGCAACGCCCTTCTTAAAATCTGTATCTAAATTATCCAACGTGGTTGTCACAAGGCCAACCTTGCCATTCCAGCCATCATCCTTCCTGTCAACCGTAACCCTGAAACTAACCTTTTTGTGGAGCTTTTGCCATTTATCCAACACATAATCTTTATATATAATATCGGAATAAGTCCTTGCCCCGCAACAAAATACTATACCTCTATATCTATCAATATCATGGACTAATGCCAGAAATAATGCCCTGAGAGGCGCAAGCCCAACGCCTCCGCCTACCAGCAATATCTCCTTATTTTCAAAATCAGAAAGCGGATATTCGTTTCCATACGGCCCTCTAAGTCCTATTACATCGCCTTTATTTAAATCGTGTATCTTTGAAGTAACCCTTCCTGTCTTCATAATGGTGACCTCTAAGCCGTTCTTCTCATAAGGCGAAGACGAAGGCGTAAATGGGGCCTCCCCAATCCCAGGTACTGTCATCTCTATAAACTGGCCTGCCTTAAAATTAAGAGGCCTACGAGGCATGAGCGAAAACGTCTTTATTGTAGGGCTCTCCTCTATGACATCCAAGATCTCTGTCTCTGTCGGTATATACGGATTCTCAATCATCTCATTGGGATCCTTCGTCCGTCTATGGCGGACTCAGGATAAATTCGCACTTATCACTTAGCTTGCGCCGGGAAGCGCAAGCTAAGTGATGTGCTCATTTAACCTGCTAAGGACTTCGTGTATATATATCTTGCCTGGACAGCCTTCACTGCACCTGCCGCAACCAGTACAACCAAACCTTCCTATAACATCTGGAAAAAATTTGAATTTTTTTGCAAAACGATTTCTCAAGCGCTGGGCAAGAAGTTTTCTAGGGTTTGCACCACCTGCAACCCTGGCAAAAGACATCAAAAGGCATGAATCCCACAGTCTAAGTTTCTCAAAACCGCTTTCCGTAAACTGGTCCTTTAAAATAAAGCAGTGACATGCCGGGCATATCATATTACATGCACCGCACTCAACGCATGTCTTTGCCGTCTCCTCCCACATCTCTGAATCGAACTTTTTTATTAATAAAGATGGGATGGCATCCTTTGGAGGTATATTCTTTTCCTTTACATGTTCCTGCAGCTCCTCTTTTAATTTTCTTCTCGCCTCTTCCCTTTTGTCAATATAAAGGCCTGCGTTCTGAAATAACTTAGAATATTCCCTTGCTATCTTCTCGCCCTTTTCAGAGCCAGTATCAACTACATAACCGCCTTCTATCTCTGAAAGATTTAAATCAAAGTCTTGTGTCGGGAACGGCATTATGCCCAAGGCTACGCAAAAGCAGGTGTCCCCATAGCAGGTACAATCGCTTGAAATTATCAGGCCTTCTTCGCGATGGGATATATAAAATGGGTCCCTGAAGGAATCCTGCCTGAATACATAATCCAATACCCTGAGAGACGCCAAATCGCATGATTTAACGCCAATGATAGCTATTGGCCTTGACCTTCTCTCCGCAATACCCTCTGAAAAATACTCAGCTACACGCGTGCGCGCCTGAAGATAAAAACTTTTTATGCTCTGAACAGCCCTGATTCCTCCAATGACGGCATCCTCAAGACCTGCATCATCCATCTTTTTATAAAATGTATGTTTGCCTGTTGTTACAGGTAAATAAATTTTATATGCCTTGGACAGGGATTTTACAAGCCTATCTAAGTTTAGCCTATTTATAAAATAAGTTTGCAAGATAGGCACCTCGCACAGACAGCCTAAAGGCTGGGTTCCAGCGAATAACTTCACATTTTCTGCAATGCTTATTTTGTGAAGTTAAGAGACTCTACAAAAATACCTTTGCCGGTTATTATGTCACTTACCTTGCTTTGACAATTAGGACAGCCTGCAAGGCCAGACTCGGCTGAAAACTCATATCTACAGCATCTACATTTAAATCTTGGCTCGACATTTTTAAAATTCAATTCAACGCCCTCAAGCGAAGTGCCTTTAGTGCGTTCCCTGATATGAAATTCAATATGGCCCGGGGATATGCCCTCAAGCTCACCTACGAGTATATTAATCCTCTTGACCTTTGTATCTTCATCTATCTCTTTAAGGCGAGCATTGACTATAGATAAAATATCATCAACAATTCCTATCTCATGCATAAGCAGGCTGTTCTAACAAATCCTCGGAAGTTGCCCACCCCTTTTGTTATGTCGAGTTAACCACAGAGAACACAGAGAATTTATTGGGTTTTCTTTAAAAAACTCTTTCTCTGTGGCCTCTGTGGTTTAAAAGGAATTTCCTACTATGTTAAATTGAGACTGTTGAAAAACCTCTGTTTTTCAACAGTCTCATCCCGAGGAGGGACGTATGTCCCGACGAGGGATCTCATAAAGAGATATAGCGATAACCTGTTTTCAAGGGTTTCGCAACGGTCTCAAATTATCCTTTGCCAATCTTGCTACTCTACAAAGCTTTTCGATTATGTCATCTGAGAGATCTTGAGAAAGAGTGCCCATGCCGCAGCTCGGCGTGATTAAAGAACGAGAGATTATTAAATCACGAGGGATTTTCTTTTTTTCTAATTTTTCGATTTCCAAAGACAATCTATTAAAAAGCGTCTTCTCGCTTTCCTTTAAAACAGCCTCAGAGGTAGGGACAATGCCCCATGCTAGATATCCGCCTCTATTTAAGAATTCCATAATATCCTTTGGATACAATAAAATGGTTTCACTGTATGAATAGGCGTCAAAATTTATTATATCAACCTCTGTCTGGGCAAGAAGCGACCAATCTGTGTTTCCGCAACAGTGGACCCCACTCAAGGCACCATTCGAATGTATCCTATCTATCAGCGCATTCAACATCAATATAACATCCTGTCTCTGGATGTTCACAAAACTCGAGCCAAAACTTGCAAGATATGGCTCATCTATGAATACAATAATGTTCTTAAAAAACCTCTTCAACTGCCTTATCTGCCACGCCGCCTTTATCTCTAAGAGTTTAATAAGCCCTTCCCTTAGCGCATCGTCATATATTATAGACCTCCCTCTTTCGTTAACAACGCTGAGCCCAAAACTAACAGGGCCTGTAACCTGGCCCTTTACATAACCGGGATCAAACTGCTTGGCATTATCTATAAATGCATAGAAACCTTCAGCGAAATCCTTTGAAACTGCAAGTCTCTCGTATTCCTCAGATAAGTAAACCTCGTATATCTTCCCCAGCCCCTCGCTTAAATCCTTGGTGCCGTCAACGTATATCTTTCTGGTTTTTTCGTCTATAATAAGCGATGGTAGCCCTTCTGCAAATTGCACGTACATGTTCTCTTTAAAACCTCTCTTTGGAAGTTGAGGCCAGAATGGTATGTCAAACCTACTGCAGATATCCTTTACGCTTCTTAAGGGGTCCAGATACGGTAAACTGCCTATGCCGGTCGTTAAAAATCTACCCTTGAGCTTCATGGTCATCTATTGTAACATCCTAATAAACTACGGTCAATTAAGTTAGATGCTTTACCTGTAATCTGTGAGTTAA
Source organism: uncultured Planctomycetia bacterium (assembly GCA_964479825.1). Lineage (GTDB taxonomy): Bacteria > Omnitrophota > Gorgyraeia > Gorgyraeales > Gorgyraeaceae > CAYZNX01. The sequence continues at coordinate 4,134 of CAYZNX010000125.1, forward strand.
CGTGGGCAATATTGCCTCTTTAAGGCCAGCGGGTCCTGCCACCGGCGGTCACCCTGC
>CAYZNX010000126.1:0-4189 GCA_964479825.1 uncultured Planctomycetia bacterium
ACTTAAAAACAAAAAAACTTAAAAACAGAAAAACATTTTGTTTTTACGTTTTTAGGTTTTTACGTTTTTCGGTTTACAGCTTTAGATGTCAATTCAGCTATTATCGCATCTGCCATCTGGCTTGTCCCAACAGCTCTTGGGTCCCCAGGTTCTTTCTTTAAATCATATGTAACATCTTTACCTTCTCTTATAACCTCAGCTACTGCCTGCTCGAGCCTATCCGCAGCGCTAAGCTCTTTTAAATATCTAAGCATCAAAACCCCGGATAATATCATGGCAGTTGGATTGGCCTTATTCAGCCCTGCATATTTTGGCGCGCTTCCGTGCACAGCCTCAAACACGGCTATATTATCCCCTATGTTTGCACCAGGGGTCACGCCCAGCCCCCCGACCAGGCCTGCGCATAAATCAGATAAAATGTCGCCGTATAGATTCGGGAGAACCAGGATATCGTACAATTCTGGTTTTTGGACCAACTGCATGCACATGTTATCAACTATCCTATCCTCAAACTCAACCTTGCCCTTATAGGCCTCAGCCACCTCTCTTGCAACGTTAAGAAATAAACCGTCGGTCTCCTTCATTATGTTTGCTTTATGGACAGCTGTAACCTTTCTTCTTTTGTTTTTGACTGCGTAGTCAAAGGCAAACCTTACTATCCTCTGTGACGCGGTCCTGGAAATAGGCTTAATGCCAATGGCTGAATCTCTCTTTATAGAGGAGCCGCTGCTCCTTTCAATATATACAAGCGCCTCCTTTGTCTTATCAGTCCCTTCTGAGAATTCTATTCCAGCATACAGGTCCTCTGTATTTTCTCTAATGACTACGAGGTCTATATCTGTATATCTGGTTTTAACTCCCTTGTATATTTTGCAGGGCCTGACGCATGCATATAATCCCAGAGACATCCTCAATTGAACATTGACTGACCTGAAACCTTTGCCTACCGGTGTTATAATAGGGCCTTTAATCGCGACCTTGTTCTTACGTATAGAATCGAGCACCTCTCGTGGAAGGGCAGCGCCTGACCTTGAAATAGCATCCTCGCCTGCTATTCTTTCCTCCCATTCTATGCCTGCCCCTGTTGCGTCAATACACCTTTTTGCTGCAAGGCTGACCTCCTTGCCTATGCCATCCCCTGGGATTAGTGTAACCTTATGTGACAATATTAAACCCTCCGTATTTTTTATAAAGATTGATTATCCCGCCCTCTTCTATCATTAACATCTGGAATTTATTGAAAGGTCTTATGCGAAACTGTTCTCCTGTCTCAGGATTAATGACAATGCCTTTTTTTAAATCAATCTCTATCAGGGCGGCATTTCGTATCTTATCTGTATTGCACTCTATGAGCGGAAGGCCGAGATTAAACGCATTTCTGTAAAATATCCTGGCGAAACTCTTTGCCAGCACTGCGTGCGCCCCGGCATATTTTATTGCGAGCGGGGCCTGTTCGCGGGAAGAGCCGCATCCAAAATTTTTTCCGGCTACAACAAAAAAACGTCTCCCCTGTATCTTTTTGAAAAAACCAGGCTCTGCGTCCTCAAATACATGGCTGGCTAACTCATTAGGGTCTGTGATCGAGAATTTATACCGGCCGGATATAATCAGATCTGTATTAATGTCATTCCCGAATTTATAGACGATGCCTTTCATTAAACCTCCCTGACCTGGCTTGCCTGGTAAGTTACATTTCTGCAGTCAGCGCCAGACAGGACCCGCTGGCTACAGGAACCTTAACTTCACAAAATAAGCATTGCAGAAAATGTGAAGTTAAGCCCTTACTTTACTGCAAATAATACTCTACAGATTCCTTGCCTCTTCCGGGTGTTTTACATAAGTCCTGAATGTCTCCTCGCTTATAATCCCTTTTTGGAATAGGGACTTCAGGGATTTATCCATGGTGTGCATTCCGTATTTAAAACCTGTCTGTATATGCGTCAAAAGCTGTTCCGTTTCCTGTTCGCGTATAAGATTTTTAATAGCAGGTGTGCCAATCATTACCTCTGTTGCCAAAACCCTGCCAACCCTATCTATCCTCGGTAAAAGCTGCTGGGAAATAACACCTTGCAATGTGCCGGCAAGCTGTATCTTAACCTGCTGCTGTTGATACGGCGGAAATACATCAATAATCCTGTCTATCGTCTGAGAGGCATCAGGCGTGTGCAATGTCGCTAACACAAGGTGGCCTGTTTCAGCAGCGGTCAAGGTAGTAGAAATGGTCTCAAGGTCCCTCATCTCGCCAACAACTATTACATTTGGATCCTGCCTTAATGCGTGAGTCAAGGCAGCTGCAAAGCTCTTGGTGTCTGAATGCACTTCTCTCTGTTTGATGATGCTGCGTTTGTTGACATGCACAAATTCTATAGGATCTTCTACCGCTACTATCAGCGCCTGGCGTTCATTATTTATACGGTCTACCATGGCTGCAAGTGTTGTTGTCTTTCCAACGCCTGTCGGGCCTGTCACAAGAACCAACCCCTGTGTCTTCTGGCACAGATCCGCTGAAATAGGCGGCAATCCCAGCTCTTCAATAGTTTTAATCCGCAGCGACACCATCCTAAACGCGGCCTCGACAGCACCCCTCTGCATGTGCACATTTACCCTGAATCTATTCAAATCAGGTATCTCAAGAGAAATATCAAGCTCCAGGTCCCTTTCAAAGGCCGCCTTTTGTTTGTCATTTAATATACTATATACCAATCGCTTGCAATCCTCTTTACTTAATATCTCAAACTCTGACAACGGCATCAGCCGGCCATCTACTCTTATTATAGGAACTGAGCCTGAGGTAATATGCAGGTCAGATGCCCTTTTATCGCTCCCAATGCTTAAAAGTGTCTTAAGGTCCATGTCTATTTCATTGTATGGAAATTCAATAATTAGCCGAACGCAGTGAGGCTAATTTAAATATCTCCTCGGGTCCGCGATCTTCCCTTCTATTGCAGAGGCGCAGACAGTGGCAGGAGAAGCCAAATATATAAAGGCATCAGGATTTCCCATCCTGCCTTTAAAATTTCGGTTTGCTGTTGAGATTACATTTTCGCCGCTTGAAGGCACGCCATTGTGTGTGCCAACGCAAGGACCGCAGCCAGGCGATACAACGCATGCGCCTGCCCTGATAAACTCCGCGATGATGCCTTCTTTAATGGCCTCGTCAAAGATTGACCTTGATGCAGGGGCCACGATCAGCTTCACATATCTATGGACACGCCTATTTCTAATGATAGAGGCTGATATCCTCAGGTCCTCTAACCTGCCATTTGTGCATGTGCCGATAAAGGCCTCGTCAATCCTTATATTTTTTAATCTATTAATGGCTACCACATTGTCAACCCTATGGGGCCTTGCAACTTGCGGTTCAATCTTACTTACATCATATTCCAATACCTCTGAAAACACACTATCTTTATCGCTTTTTAAACTGAGAAGTCTTTTGCGAGATAGAGACGTCTGACCACGAACTACAGAACTCAGATATTTCACGGTTGTCTCATCCGGCTCTATAATGCCTGCCTTTGCACCCATCTCAATAGCCATATTAGTTATGGTAAATCTTGCATCCATACCCAGCCGTTTTATATAATCTCCGCTAAACTCAACTGCCTTATACGTGCAATAATCCGCCCCTAAATCCCCGATGACATAAAGGATAACGTCTTTTGAAAATACGCCTTTTCTTGACTTGCCTCTTAAAACAATCCTTACTGTCTCAGGTATCTTAAACCAGTTCCTGCCACAGGCAAGCGTTACTGCTATATCAGTAGACCCCATCCCCGTAGAAAATACCCCAAGCGCTCCATAGGTGCAGGTATGCGAGTCAGCCCCTACAACTAAACCCCCGGGCCTTAATACCCCGGATTCTGGTATAACCTGATGGCATATGCCGGAACCGATATCAAAAAGTTTGACATTATGCCTCCTGGCAAAGTCCCGCATCCTCTTATGTATCTCTGATACCCCTATGTTCGGACTCGGCGCGCTGTGATCTATAACCATGCAAAACTTTTTTTTATTAAAAACTTTTTTTGCCCCTAATTTCAAAAATGAATCTATTATAAGGCTGCTCGTGCCATCCTGGCCAAAACAAAAGTCTACATTGCATATCACTACATCCCCTGCCTTCACTTCTTTGCCGCAATGTGAACTGAAAATCTTTTCTGTGAGTGTTTGTCCCGACATAAATCAG
>CAYZNX010000127.1:0-4158 GCA_964479825.1 uncultured Planctomycetia bacterium
CTGCTCATCCTGAGGTCGTCCGAAGGACGACCGAAGGATCTCATGAGATCCTTCGTCGCTTCGCTCCTCAGGATGAGGGGTTGCAAGACATAGAAAACACCCCGACCCCTCAATTAAGTTGCTGTTGACTCCCCCGACTATGAAAAATTGCAGCTGAAGTAACATGATTGTGATTATAATGATTTTTTTCACTTGAGACACCTAAAATAAAAAACCTATTCTTCGCTTGAAAGAATAGGTTTTTATTTCGGCAATCCAGCCGCCATAGCTCCATTAGAGCCTTAGGCCTGTTGACTTTGCGCCCCACTCTTTCAAGTGGTTTGCCTTTGTCGTACCAAATATTCAGTTGTCTCTACTAAAATTATGCCACAGAAAATAGAAAATACAAGGGGAATGGCCTCGTAGTTAGTAAGTGGGATAACTTCACAAAATAAGCATTGCAGAAAATGTGAAGTTATTCGCTGGAACCCAGGCTTTAGGCTGTTTGCGCAATGAAACTCTCTATAGCAACTCTGCTGCTAAGTTGGCAAGATCAGAGCGTTCGTTTTTGGTGAGTATAACATGGCCGAACATCTTCTGGCTCTTCATCTTCTCAACCGCATAGCTCAGCCCATTGGAAGACGAGTCAAGGTAGGGGTTGTCTATCTGGTAAGGGTCCCCGGTTAAGGCCATTTTGGTATTATTGCCGGCGCGGCTGACAATAGTTTTTATCTCGTGCGGGGTCAGATTTTGCGCCTCGTCTATTATGATAAACTGATTTGGAATGCTCCTGCCTCTCATATAGGTAAGGGCCTCTAACTGCAGCAGGTCAGAATCAATAAGGTCTACGATATCCTCTTTTCTTTTCCTGATAGTAAGGATATATTCCAGATTGTCATAAATCGGCTGCATCCAGTTAATGAGTTTTTCCTCTTTTGTCCCAGGGAGATAACCTATGTCCCTTCCCATTGGTATGACAGGCCTTGATACAAGCAATCTCTTATATACATGTTCGTCCACTGTCTTTTTTAAACCTGCCGCTAATGCTAATAACGTCTTCCCTGTCCCAGCCTTTCCCACAAGTGTTACGAGTTTAATATCGTCATTCATCAAAAGGTCAATGGCCATGGATTGTTCTTTATTCCGCGGTTTTATACCCCAGACATCCCCTATATCGCTTTTCAAAGGCACAAGGCCTCTGTGGCTTGGAGAAAATCTGGCAAGTGCCGTATGCCTGTCATCTGTTCTGTCTTTTAACAAGGCATACTGATTGGGGAAAAAATCCTTTGCTCCTGTTTGTAAATACTTCTCTGCATAAAATCTATTTATATCTGCGCCATCTATGATGGATTCCTTCCATCCGCTATAAAGCTGATTCATGTCAACCTTTTGTTTTTCAAAGTCAACTGCCTTTATGCCCAATGCATCTGCCTTAACCCTTGCATTGATATCCTTTGATACGAATATGACCTGGTTGCCTTTTTGCTGTAAATCATAAGCAACCATCAGTATCCTGTTATCCCTCTCCTTGCCTGATATATCTAATGGGCCTTTAACATCAACGTGCATAACAATGCGAAGCACCCCTCCTCCTTCCAGGGAAACGCCATGGCCTAATCTGCCGTGCTCTCTAAGCTCATCTAACATCCTTATTGCTGTACGCGCATTCCTGCCTTTCTCATCGCTGTCTTTTTTAAAGATATCAAGTTCTTCTATAACATCAATAGGAAGCACTACCTCATTATCCCCAAAGACCTTCAGGGCATTGGCATTATGTAAGAGCACATTTGTATCAAGGACAAATATCTTTCGCATGTTTTACGCCCCAAAAAAAATCCCCTGGGAGATTTAACCCCCAGGGGATTCGTAAAAACAAAGTTACACTGCAATGTTAGAAAGCAACGTCCAAGGTTGCTAAGACTTGTAGTGCTGTCTCATTATTTTTGTTATTACTGGATGTGCCGTCTAATGCATTGCCTGGCCTGAACCAACCAGCAGAAAGACCCATCTTAACGTCTTCTGTGTAATCATAATTAAGACCAAGGTCTATCTCATAGCCAAGTTCATCACTCGCGTTTAAGGCATAACTTGCCTCTGTGAGGTTAGTCCAGCCAAGTGCTGTATTGTTATCAGCAGTGGTGTTATCGGCCTGAACCAACTTTTCATCTAACCAGAAATTGTAGAAATCAATGCTGACGCTAAGGTCCTCTAATGGAGAGGCGCTTGCGCCTATATTAAGAATGTCAGCATTGCTGTTCTGGCCGCCATTTACACCGCTCAGGATATAGTTTGCAACTACACCGTGACTCTGGTCCTCATAAAGAGGAATCCACGCTTTATAGTCACCTGTATTATCTCTTCCTTCTCCTGAATAGTGGGTCCAGCCTGCCCTTACAGATGGCGTCCAATTCCAGCCAGAGATTGCATAGTCACCAGCTACCTGCCATGCATAAGCCTTCTGCTCTCTTGTTGCAGTTACAGCGTTTGCAGATTCATCTTCGAAATCTCCACGCTGCATTGCCACTTCACCCAACAGGCTTAAATTGTCTATAGGTTTAGTGCTGCCTCTTAAGCCAAATGTGTGAATATCATGGCCAGGGGATGTTGTATCACTACTTGGTGTAGTGGCATCGCCGTCAGCATCCCTATTATAAACCCAGTACCCCTCGATCTCTGAATCATAGCTCCCAACATCCCAACCCACATTAACGCCATAGAGGTCTTCGTCAGAATTCTCTGTCTTATGGGTTTCATCTATCTTGGCAAAGAATAGGTCTACTGTGTATGGGCTATAGTCCAGGACGCCTCTTATAGCGTCAAAGGATTTACGCAAGCTCATGTCACTTGCTGTTAAGTTGCTATCCTTAGAAGTACCATTTGTATCAGGATCGCCGACAACAAAGGCATTGCCATACCTTAACTCCTGCCTACCAACAATCACTGTCAGAGGCGCATAAAAGGCCTCTTTTAAAGTAACATTGGCTAGGTCAAGGTCCACGTTATCGCCGTCACCTGAAGTATTATCCTCTGTATTCCAGTCATATTCTGTGAGCAGCCGAACAGTCGCCGCTACATTATCAGTCAAATCTGCATCTACTCTCACTCTTGCCTGCGTGTACAGGAAATTATCGTTGCTGCTATCCTGACCGGCTTCATTGGTAGATGTTGATGTATCATTTCGCGAAGCAGGAAAAAGGTCGTAACTGTTGCGGTAAACACCGGCTGAATTGACATCGCCGCTGACCTTTACGTTCTGCACTTCTGCGAACGCCGGAGCTGCTACAAGAGCGATTGCAGTTAAAACAATGCAAAGTGCCATTAATCGCTTCATCTAATTTTCCTCCTTGGTTATTACTTTTTTATTATATTTTTTAGGATTTACCTAAAAATTTATCCACAACTTAAAATATATAATATATCGCCCTTTGGTTTTGACTGCTTCTGGCTACTTAGTTTTTCCCTCCTTTCTTGCCGTAATTAAAGCTGTCTATGGCGGTATATTCAAATTTACTATTTGAAAAAAAAGTATACCTTATATATATGCACTTGTCAAGAAAAATCTGCCCCGATTTTTTTGGGGGGCAGATTTTTCTTGATCCTGAGGCCGAAGGATGAGCAGTCGGACAGACGAAGAAAACTCCCCGACTGCTCAATTATTTTTAAGCTCTACCTTCATTGGCCTTGACTTTGGTGAGATGGCTATTGTAACAATGCTTTTTCTGCCTTTTGATTCAACTGTCACTATGCAACTTTCCTGGCCCTTCTCGTAATTTAATATCCTCCTCTCATATTCAATTATATTAATAGGGCTCCAATTGTATAAAGGCATCTGCTCCTTGTAGAACCACACGACCTGGTCAGCAATCTTTGAACCTGTATATTTCAGAAGGGCAACCCTTGTCGCATCATTCTGAAAGGCAAATGACTCGGTCTCGAGAGAAATAAATCCAAAAGGAACAGGCACATCCTCAAATCGTAATATAGGTGCGACATTTAAAGACTTATCAGCAGATGCCCTGCTTCTGTATGAGCCCGTGTCATAAGTCGTAGCGCACCCTGCTATTAAAAAAGTAGAGAGTAAAAAGCAGAGAACGGGGAGTAGAAAAATATTTTTTATTTTCATATTTTTAACCTCCTTCTTGTATATCGTTCTGTCAAAAACTTAACCACAGAAAATCT
>CAYZNX010000128.1:0-2245 GCA_964479825.1 uncultured Planctomycetia bacterium
AATTTTGCATCCCATCTAAGCTGACCCCAACATAAGAAAATCCTGCGTCCTTAATTTCTTCAGCTATGGTCCCGGTTATAAGTGTACCATTTGTCGAAAGAACCGGCCTTATCCCTCTATCTTTAGCAAACCTTGCAAGTTCAAAAATATCCTCCCTTAATAATGGTTCTCCCCCGGAAAAAAGCAGAACAGGCACTCCCAGATCGGCAATGTCTTTAATAAAATCCCTCGCCTCTGCATGGCTTAACTCGTCAGGGTCTTCTTTTTCTGTAGCCTCAAAGTAACAATGCCGGCAAGAGAGGTTGCAGCGAGATGTGGTATTCCATACTACTATTTTGGGAATAAAAGAAAGGGGCGTAGAGTATCTTAAACTATCGTAGGGCTGTAATTCACCTGTCAATAAGCTAGGCCACGAAATCATCTGACACAGAAGCCTCTTTCCATAATAAAATCTGCTAAATTCAAAAGACCTTCTTTATAAGGAGAATGTGACAGCTTATCTATCTTTTTTTTTGCGAGGTTTGTATAAAACGAGGTTGTTTGTCTTGTCTTAACTTCTATATCTCTATCAAATATCCTGGATTTTATTCTACGCAGGGCATCTTTATTATTCTTCAAAGCCAATAATCTTTTTAGCTCTTGTCTTTCGCCATTGGAAACAGATTCCAGTAGATTCAATATAGGCAGGGTCATCTCTCCCACCCCTATATCCTGTCCAGGCGCCTTGCCCATCTCCTTCTCCTCCCCAATGATATCTAAATAATCATCGATTATTTGAAAGGCAATGCCAAAATTTAAGCCATATTCTCTAAGGGCTATCTGATGTGCTTTATGACTATTAGAAATTAAAGCGCCTGCCTGACACGAGGCAGCAAAAAACATGGCTGTCTTCTTTTTTACAATAACAATATAACGCTCCTTTAATAGATCTATGTTATCCCTCTCTGAGACCTGTAAGAGCTCGCCTTCGCACATTGTCTTTGTGGCAGAACTTACGCATTGTAAAATATCTCTATTGCCATATCTAGAAATTAATTCAAAGGCCTTGGCAAAGAGATAATCGCCCAGCGCAATAGAAACATCCTCCCCCCATTTAGAATTAACCGTTGCTCTATTGTGACGCATGCGGGAATGGTCAATCGCATCATCATGGACTATAGAGGCCATATGGATCAATTCCATGGCAGTGGCTATTTTAGTAAGCTTACGAGTGACGAGTGACGAGTGACGACTTAAAACAGCCTTACTAGACAGTATTACCAGCGCTGGCCTGATCCTCTTGCCGGGAGAATCCAATAAAAAATTACACATGCCGAGGATAGATTTATTCTTTGACTCACTGAGCACAGATGCTAAAATCTCTTCAATCTCTTTTAATTCTTTTTCAATCGGTTGATAGATATTTCGAAGCCCCATATCAGCCTCCCAGGTAGCTCAGTCCCAAAAAAGATACCATTATAATATAGGTAAATACAGCCGTCCTTATGGCAGGGATAAATAATCTGGGATTCTCTAAATTCTCTCTGGCAATTCTCATACTATATAACACAAAAGGTGCGCTCAAGAAAATAATCAAAGAAAAATAAGGAATCTTTTTCCACAAGATACCAAGCCCTAAAATGATGACTGCACAGAATAAACTCCAGCCAGAAAGTCTTATTGCTATTTCTCTGCCGAGTCGCACCACAATATTCCTTTTACCCACTAATCTGTCCTGGATATAATCTGGTATCTCATTTAGTATTGCCAGAGAAAATATAGATAAGCCGCAGACCAAAGACACAATAAACGGAACAAGATTAATTTCCTTGGCCTGGAGGTAGTAACTCCCGAGGACCATAAAAGGGCCGTAAGAAAGCGCGATCACTATCTCGCCTAATCCCCGATATGCCCATCTGAGTGGTGGTCCGACATAAAAATAGGCAGCCAGAAATCCAAACATGGAAAATAAAAGTACTGGCCAGCCGGCATGGATACTAAGATAGAGCGCGATAAAGAAAGCAAAGAACATAGAGCAAATGGCAAAGGGGAAAAAGTGATACGGGATATTAAAGGACCCCCGAGAAAAAACCCTGTCCCCGCCGCTTTTAGCGTCAAAATATTCATTAAATAACTCTACCCCTATCAGCGCAAAAAAAATACCGCAGAATCCCAAAAAAAATATAGGCCAGTCTAAAGACCCTTTGCGATTAAATGCTATTGCCTGGCCCAAAAGGTAAGGGAATATTCCGGCGAAGAGAAAAAA
>CAYZNX010000128.1:2345-4121 GCA_964479825.1 uncultured Planctomycetia bacterium
TCTGTGGGGCACAATACATCCCAGTTCTTCGCTGCCCTGCCTATTCTCATTATCTTACCCGTATATACGCCGTAGACCCCCAGAGAATAAGCAAGGTCTATTAAGTCGCCGACCTCGTGTATATTGAATCTTGTCGGGACAAAGACAATCTCGGTATTAACGCCTTCTTTCAGGAGATATTTACAGGCCGCTATTGCCTTGTTCCAGTCGCCTGCTATCCTCAACTTCTCGTGTACAGCTGGCGTGGCGCCGTCAAGGCTAATCTGTACTGACCTGAACCTCAGCCCGGCAAATCTCTCAGCCATCTCCTCATCTATAAATTCTCCGTTGGTCTCCACCTTCAGGCTGATATCATTGTTTCTTATAAATTCGGCAACTTCAAAGAAATTGGGGTGGAGTAATGGCTCCCCGCCTGAGATCGCCACATAAGGTATCCCTAAATCTACTATCTGCCTACAGAAATTAAAGACCTCCTTCTTATTCATCTCGCTGGGCATAGCATGTCCTGCTTCCTCACAGCAATGCATGCAGCCGAGATTGCACTCTGAGTTAATCTGCCAGGCAATGAAAAGAGGAGATTTCAGGTCCTTAAAGTTTATTGAGTTACTTGAGTTCATTGAGTTTGTTGAGTTACTTGGGTTATAGAGTTTATTGAGTTACTTGAGTTATAGGGTTGCTTGGGTTCATAGAGTAAACTCAACAAACTCAAACAACCCTATAACCCCTATGAACTTATAATATTATTTTTCTTTAGCTGACTTATAAAGGCATCTGTATCGCTTCTTATTTCAGATACATCGGCCTTGTATGTCTTGGCCAGGCAATTCACTATTTCCTCTACGCTATACCTTTTCTCTAAAAGATTTAATATATCCTTGCCTGTTTCATTGGCGACAAATACCTTTTCCCTTAGCGTTTCAAAGATGACTGTCCCGAATTTCTCTTCTCTAATCTTCACATGTTCAGTGAACTTCATTATACCTCTACCCTAATCCAACCCTATAACTCTATAACCCAAGTAACCCAATAACCCTATAACAATCATGTAAACCTGATATACGGCTGGGCCATTATCTTCTCAGAGACGTCTTCCAAGGTAGGCTTCTGCCATTCCTTGGTTTCCTGTTTTACCTTGATTTTCTCTGAATCCATCGCCTTTTTCCCTTCCATGATTCTTTCCTCCTTGTTTAGCATAGGGCTAAGGGCTTAATTTCACAAAATAAGCATTGCTTATTTTGTGAAATTATCAGCTCCTTGCTCTTTGCAATATGCTATATGGCCTCATGCATGGCCATACTCAAGATACACAGGACAGATATCCCTTTCCTTAGGGCTGCATTTCTTTACCTCCCAGCACCTGGTAGTCCTCAATATGCTCTTAACGCCCTGTATATTCACACCCTTTTTCTGTATCAATTCCTTTATATACTCTAGTCTGTCTATATCGCACCTGGAATAGAAACGGTTCTTCCCAAGGCGAACTGGCTTTATTAAACCTTTTCTCTCCCATATCCTAAGCGTAGCAGGGCATACCTTTAGAAAACCTGCGGCAATACCTATAGTAAAAACAGGGTCTTTATAACCTTCTTTCATTCATACCTCAAAATCATGCCTAACTTGTGTTTTTATATCATATGTAAACGCCATTGTCAAGTGGATTTTCTGAAAAGGAGGGTCTATCTCTAACTTCACAAAATCTGCATTGCAGAAAATGTGAAATTAGGATCTTACTCTACTGTAATCTCTCCGTTCATCTGCAGATGCTCGTCAGAACAC
>CAYZNX010000129.1:0-209 GCA_964479825.1 uncultured Planctomycetia bacterium
GTCAAAAACCCTTGCATTCTTTATAAGCCACATTGTGAAAAGTGTGAATGTCAGTCCTTGGAAAAAGACCGTCTTAACTAGGCCATAGATATCTGTAGTGGCCCGCCAGAATATAAGCGGGACTATAAATACAAGAATTACTAAACCTATGCGGATAATCTTAGAAATGTTCGTCTTATACATTCGCGGCCGCAAAAGAGCGGCCTTCA
>CAYZNX010000129.1:219-4113 GCA_964479825.1 uncultured Planctomycetia bacterium
GTGTACTAGATAAAGCTAAGGCGACGTAACTTATGTGTCCGAACGAGGTCGCTGAAAAACTCCTGAAAATACGTCAGCGACCTCTGATTACGAAGATTATGTAAGATTACGGAGATTTTTATCGTCGATAAAATAATCACTGTAATCTGAATTAATCGCTGTAATCAGAGAGCACTGCCTGTTTTTAGACTTTTTCAGTGCTCTCCGAATTTGAGGAGATAAGACATATGAAAAATATAAAAATATTTATCACTATATTTATATTATGGCTGGCTACTCAGAACCACTCTTATTCATCCGCAGAGGAGGGGCATCCTAAAATAGGGTTTGTAAAAAATGATGGTGCTAACGTCAGGGCAGGAGACAATATAAATTTTGAATCCTTGTGCAAACTCCAAGAAGGAGATCCGCTTAGAATAACAGACAAACGTTATAGCTGGTTCAAGATCATATTGCCAAAAAAAGCTCATATATTTATAAAGAATGACTATGTAGATCTCAATCCCAACAAGGAGACAGGCGTAGTGAATGCGGTACAGGTAAATCTAAGGGCAGGCCCTGGCACAAGATACTCGATCCTGGGACAGGCCTCCAGCCCCCAAGAACTAAATATCATATCAGAGAAGGACGGCTGGTATGAAATAGAGCCGCCTGATGGCCTGGCAGCAGGATGGATACACTCAAGCCAGGTTAGATTTAGTTTAGAAGGAGACCTGCCGAAAGAAGAAAAGCAAAAAAAGTCTACTTCCCCTGAAAGACAAACAGGCGTAATAATAAATCTAAAATCTACTCCGAAGGATTTGACGTCAAGCGGGAATTTGACATTTTCGGGGCATAAAAATTGATGCAATTTTTAATTACACTGGCCATATTTTTTCTTGCAGTCGTGATCCATGAATATGCCCACGGCTGGATTGCATGGAGGCTTGGAGATTATACTGCAAAAAACGCTGGCCGTTTGACGCTAAACCCTCTTGCGCACATAGACCCAATAGGAACAATATTACTTCCTCTTATTCTTCTTGTGACCCGTTCTCCTGTTGTTTTTGGGTGGGCAAAGCCAGTACCTGTTGATTTCTATAGCCTAAAGAATCCAAAAAAAGATATGATTTGGGTAGGGCTGGCAGGGCCAACAGCAAACATAGGTTTTGCTGTCTTTTCCTCTATTATATTAAAGAGCGGCATATTTTTAAATAATCCAATATTGTACGATTTACTGGCTTCAGCTATAATCATAAATTTGGTATTAGCTGTATTCAATGCCTTACCCATTCCGCCCTTGGATGGGTCAAGGGTGGCCATGGGGCTATTGCCTAAAGAATTTGCCATACAATATGCAAGACTTGAGCGTTATGGATTCCTCATTATATTCGGGCTTTTATATCTGGGCATAGTTGGAAACGTTATTTGGCCTGTTGTTATATATTTTGCGCAATTGTTAGGTATTAAGATATGAAGAGGATCAATGTTAGTCTCGGCAAAAAGAGCTATGAAATTCTTATCTGCTATAACGCCCTTGATAGACTAGGAAGGATTATCAGGGGGCTTGATATCGGCACAGATGCCATAGTAATAACAAATCCTACGATAAAAAGGTTCTTTAGAAAGAGGATAGAGGCCTCTCTTATATCCGCAGGTTTTAATGTTAATTTTAAGATCGTGCCGGATTCTGAAAAGGCAAAGTCAGAAAGGCAATGCATTAAGCTTCTAAACAGTATATCTAAAATAGATGGTTTGGGACGCAGGTTATTTATCATTGCATTGGGAGGGGGGGTAATAGGAGATCTGGCAGGATTTGTCGCTAGTATTTATAGACGAGGTATACCATATATACAGGTGCCTACCACCTTACTGGCTCAGGTTGATTCAGCGATAGGAGGGAAGGTGGCAATAGATCTAAAGGTTGCCAAAAACTTAGCTGGTTCATTCTATCAGCCGCGCCTTGTTTTTAGTGACGCGTCCTTGTTAATGACCCTGTCAAAAAAAGATCTTATAGCAGGCCTGGCAGAAGTTGTTAAATACGGCATCATAATGTCTCCAGGGCTTTTTGGTTTCTTGGAAAAAGATTATAAGAAGATCCTGCGGTTCGACAAAAAAAGCCTTCAGTACATTGTATATAAATGCAGCCTCTTAAAGGCAGGCCTTGTAGAGAAAGACGAACTAGATGACAAAGGTGTCCGCGTAAGGCTTAACTTTGGACATACTATAGGCCATGCAATTGAGGCTGCGTCAAATTATAGCAGCCTGTATACCCACGGTGAGGCTGTATCGCTCGGAATGATGGCTGCATTATTTATTTCAAAAGAAATGGTCCTGCTGAAGGAAAAGGACTATCTTAGAATTACTGCCTTACTGCAAAAGATAGGCCTCCCCACAACTATTAAAGGGGACTCTCTAAAGATGCGTGAGATAGGGACGGCCCAAGAACACGATAAGAAATTCATACGCGGAAGGAATAGATTTGTCCTGGTAACCAGAATAGGAAATGCTATTGTCAGGGAGAACATCCCAAAGGGATTAGTTAAAAAATCCATTGTTGCGTTGTTCAAATAGGCCCTGTATCTATGCTATTAAAAAAAGATAAGACCCGTTTTAAAAAACTCAAGATTCTTGAAAGATTGATTGGATATCGTTTTAGAAATAAGACCCTTATTGACCAGGCCCTTACCCACAAATCTTATGCAAACGAAAGATCTAATTTCAATCTTAGCGACAATGAGAGATTAGAATTCTTGGGCGATTCTGTCCTTGGTATAGTCATCAGCAAGATACTTTACGATGAGTGTCCTGACCAAGATGAAGGGGTCTTGACACGCTACAAATCACAGCTTGTGAGCGGCACTGCCCTCGGACACATAGCAAAAGGGCTCCAGATAGGGGAGTTCCTGCTTCTTGGAAAAGGCGAAGAGGCCTCGGGCGGAAGGAGACATGCGTCCAATCTGCTCTGTGCTATGGAGGCGCTTATAGGCGCCGTATATCTAGATGGAGACCTGAAATCCGCTTTTAAATTTATAAACCGAATTTTTAGGCACGAGATTCAGCTTGTAAAGCAAGGCAAGGGCTCAAAGGATTACAAATCAATGCTTCAACAGGCAGCCCTTCAAAAATTTAAGTCTACCCCTGTATATAAAATTATCTCAGAGATAGGGCCTGACCATAAGAAACACTTTATCGTTGAGGCATTGGTTTCAGGCAAAAGGTCAGGCATAGGTTCCGGGCCGAATAAGAAAACAGCTGAGCAGGAGGCTGCTAAAGAGGCACTTTTTGCAATAGAGAGAGGTAAAGGATGACGGGTCGGGGAAAACTCCCAAACCCGTCATCTTAACTCTAAAAGAATTTCCTCGCCGGTATTTTTTTTAATCTTTACAAAATCCTTTGCTATAAGAGTAAGTCTTCCTCCAGGGAGCAAATCCCCTTCCTTTGTTATCTTGTTATTTATTATTGCCCATTTGCCTTCTGGTCCATGGACGATGCCATTTAGCGTGATAAGACTACCTGAATTCTTGTAAGGTAGGGGCATTGCGGGGTAGGTCTTATGAGGTGCTACTGCAGTCATCGACTTCGTCTCTTCAGGGGTCTCAATGATCCTGGCATTGACTCTCGCCATGTGCCTGTACAAGACAGCCGATCCTAACAAAGATACGACAAAGATCAGTGAAACAGCAACTATTATTAACCACTTTGTCTCCGAAGGCCTGGGGCCTACTGCAGGTTGAATGTCTACTCCTGTAAGGACTCGGGAAAAATCTTTACCTTTTATTTCAAACTCCTTCCGTGCCTTTTTAATGGCCTCATTGATTATACTCATGATAGATTAACGTAATCGGGGGCAGCCCGCTGCTCATTGGGAACCCAGCCTTCATTGTGAGCCCTTGACATCAGGAGCCCAGCCTT
>CAYZNX010000130.1:0-4091 GCA_964479825.1 uncultured Planctomycetia bacterium
CCCCCAGGGCCAAGATCTATAATGTAGTCGGCTGATTTTATTACATCCAGGTTATGCTCTATGACCAACGCAGTATTGCCTGCCTCTACCAACGCATGCAATACCTTAAGGAGCTTGTCTATATCCGCAAAATGTAAACCCGTAGTCGGCTCGTCAAGTATATAAAGGGTCTTACCTGTGCCTACCTTGCTCAGTTCTGTTGCTAATTTTACTCTCTGCGCCTCGCCTCCTGAAAGAGTAGTCGCTGACTGGCCTAATTCTATATAACCGAGCCCAACCTCGTAAAGAATCTTTAACTTCTGACGTATATTGGGTATGTTTTTAAATAGCTCGTATGCCTCTTCAACTGTCATCTCCAGCACATCGGATATTGATTTCCCCTTGTATAAGACCTGCAGCGTTTCATGGCTATACCTCTTACCGTGACATACCTCGCACCTGACATAGATATCAGGCAGAAAATGCATCTCTATTTTTTTAATGCCGTCTCCCTGACAGGCCTCGCATCTTCCTCCTTTGACATTAAAGCTGAAACGGCCAGGCCTATATCCCTTCATCCTTGACTCTGGAAGCCTTGCATAGATGTCTCGTATAAAAGAAAAAACGCCTGTATAAGTAGCAGGGTTTGAACGAGGTGTTCTCCCTATCGGACTCTGGTCAACAACAGTAACCTTATCTATAAAATGTGCACCTTCGAGCCTATCATGTAAACCAGGCCTTTCCTTTGACCCATAAATCTTCTTTGCTAGGGCCTTGTAGAGGATATCATCCACTAATGTGCTTTTGCCAGAACCTGAAACTCCTGTCACGCATACAAACAAACCAAGAGGTATCTCTATGTCTAGATTCTTCAAATTATGCTCCCTTGCGCCGCAAACTACAATAGACAATTGTCTCTTAGCGCTTCTTCTTTTCTTGGGCACTGGTATCTGTAATTGACCGGCCAGATATCTTCCTGTTAAAGACCTCTCTGAACTCACAATATCATTCAGACTGCCTTGCGCAATCACATATCCGCCGTGTTTACCCGCCCCTGGCCCCAGGTCAATAATATAATCAGCGCTTCTAATAGTAGCCTCGTCATGCTCAACAACTATCAATGTATTACCTAAGTCCCTCAAGGCCTTTAGCGTATCTAAAAGTTTTGAATTGTCCCTTTGGTGCAGCCCTATGCTAGGCTCATCCAGGATATAAACTACTCCGACAAGGCCGGATCCTATCTGCGTGGCAAGTCTTATCCTTTGAGCCTCTCCGCCTGAGAGGGTAGAACCGCGCCTGTCAAGGGTCAGGTAATCCAGGCCCACATTGCTCATAAAATCAAGCCGCTGCAATATCTCCTTAAGGATCCCGCCCGCAATCTCTTTTTCCCGGGCCGTAAGATTCATGTCCACGAAAAATCTTCTTGCATCATTTATTGAAAGAGCTGTTACGTCACTGATAGACAATTCTTTTATCTTTATGGAAAGGCTCTCCTGTCTAAGTTTCTTTCCCTTGCAGGAAGGGCAGACAGACTCATTTGTATATTTATTTATTTCTCGCCTCATAAATTCACTTTCTGTATCTTTTAACCGCCTCAGAAGATTAGGCACAACGCCCTCAAATTGAACCAGGTCATCTGGCCCAGAGCCATACAAAATAATATTTTTTACTTTTTTCGGTATCTGGCTAAAAGGCGTATCAATATCAAAATCGTATTCATGGCCTAACCGTCTCAAGATCCTTCTGTAATGCAATACTATTCTCATCCCGCCGACGCGCCACGGTCTTATGGCCTCTCTTAACGGCCTTGTCTTATCAGGCATTACAAGATCTGTATCAATGCTCATTTCAGTGCCAAGGCCTCCGCACTGCTGACATGCCCCATAAGGGCTGTTAAATGAAAAAATCCTTGGCTCTATTTCCTCATAACTTACCCCGCATCTCGTACAGGCATACAATGTGCTGAATAATTGAGCCCTCTGAATATCTTTCTTTCTATCCTTCTCAGAAGGATCATCTCCTGCAGCTATTACTAAACCTTTACCGACATTTAAAGCAGTCTCAATAGAATCTGCAAGCCGGGTCCTAACCCCTTTATTTATAGCTACTCTATCAACTACGACTTCTATATTGTGTTTCTTATCCTTGTCTAGTCTTATTTCATCATCAAGAGATACTATCTGACCATCTAATCTCATCCTGACAAAACCCTGCTTTTTTAATTCGCTAAAAAGTTTGTTGTATTCCCCTTTTCTACCTCTGACAATAGGCGCAAGGAGCATAACAGTCTCGCCTTCAGGATGCTTTAAAATTTTATCTATTATCTCGTCCTGGCTTTGCTGTGTTATCCTTTGGCCGCACTTATAGCAAAATGGCACGCCAATACGGGCAAAGAGAAGCCGCAGGTAGTCATAAATCTCGGTTGTTGTTCCAACGGTAGAGCGGGGGTTTCCTCCAGCAGTCCTCTGCTCTATAGAAATGGCAGGGGATAATCCTTCTATATGCTCTAGATTAGGCTTCTCGAGCTGTTCTAAGAACTGACGGGCATAACTGGATAAACTCTCTACATACCTCCGCTGTCCTTCAGCGTATATAGTATCAAAGGCAAGGGAAGACTTTCCTGAACCGCTTAATCCTGTAATAACAACAAGCTTATTGCGTGGAATATCTATGCTGATATTCTTTAAATTGTGTTCCTTAGCGCCTATGATTCGTATAAAGCCTTTATCCATACAACAAGTCAACCAGGCTTAACTTCACAAAATAAGCATTGCAGAAAATGTGAAGTTATTTGTGCTGGAACCCAGCCTTTAGGCTGTCTTTCTGCATTACACCCTAAAGGGTGGGTTCCGGCGGGGCTTTTTGAAATTCCATAAACAGTTATGACAAATTACCTATAACAAGCGCATAAACTTTAGCTGTATCTATGAGGCTATCTATATACACAAACTCATTGTCACTGTGCCAGCTCTCGCCGCCGCTTGCGCTATATCCCAGCGAAGGCACTCCTTTCCACATAAAATAACGCAGGTCCGTAGCGCCTGGCATTACCCTGAACTTTGCGCGGCTACCTGTCACTAACTTAACAGAGTCAGATACTGTCTTGAAAAATTTATAGTCTTTTCCGGATACAGAAGGATTTTCTTTTGACTTAAAATCTACGCTTGCCTTAGAATCCCTGTATTTCCTATTGAATCTTCTTATAACCCCTTTTATCTCCTCTATTGCTGCCCCAATGGTTTCCTCAGGTATCAATCTCCTATCAATACTGAATCTTGCGATACCAGGGACAACATTCACCTTGACCCCGCCTTCCAATAAGCCACCCATTACAAAAGTGGGACTTTTCGCAATAGAATATCTCATACAAAACCTAGTTTTTCTAATTGATAGCTTTTTCTTAAGCTTATTAAAATCTGAAGCCAACTCTACCATCCTGTCAAAAGAATTAACGCCTTTATAGGGTAAAGACGCGTGGCATGCCCTGCCTTTAACAGTAATCTCAGCCCATAAAACACCCTTATTCCCTACCGAAACATATTCCTGGGAATAACCTTCGCTCATAGCATAGTCAGCATTTACAAGATTGTTCTCAACCAAATAACCAAGCCCTGTCCTCCCGCCTATCTCTTCATCCGGAGTAAAAGAAGCCTCCAGATTTACCTTTGGCTTTATACCGCACTCCTTAATTGCCTTTAAAGACAACAATAGGGCTGCTATATTGCCCTTCATATCTTCAGCGCCACGACCATAAACCCTGTTGCCCTTTATCACTGCCTTATAAGGATCGCTGTTCCATTTATCAGTAGCAGGCACCACATCATAATGAGAGCATATATGCAATGTCTTCTCTGCGCCTGTCGGACATTGAGCTATTAGACTAATTCTTTTTGACCCGGCTTTTACCCCAAACCTATCAAGCACAGCCTTTGGCGTTAAATATCTCTTGGTCCTTAATCCTAACCTTTTGCACTCATTTTCTAAAAATGCTGCCATCTCTTCATAATTCGTGCCTGGCGGGTTGACAGTAGGAATCGCTATCAATCTTGACAGCAAGGATATTGCATAATCTTTATTGTCTTCCAGAAATCTAAAAAGCCTTGTTTCCATAA
>CAYZNX010000131.1:0-4080 GCA_964479825.1 uncultured Planctomycetia bacterium
CTTACGACTATTCCGGGCATAGGCAAAGACCTTGAGGAGAAGATAAAGGAGATAGTTTCTACTGGGGGGCTCCGGTTTCTGAATGAGTTAAAGAAGGATGTCCCACAGGGCCTGCTTGACATATTGAATATCCCTGGCGTTGGGCCAAAGACAGCCAAGTTATTGTATGAAAAGTTGGGCATACAGGACCTGGTGATGCTTGAAAGGATGATTCATGCCGGCAAGATAAAAGAGTTGCCGGGTATTAGGGAAAAGACACAGGAAAACATACTTCGTGGTATTGAACTTTTGAAAAGAGGCCGCGACAGGATGGACATAAAGACTGCTGCAGATGCGGCTGAGTCCTTTGTCAGAGAGCTAAGGAAGATAAAGGGTGTTAATAAGATAGACCCGGCAGGGAGCCTTAGGAGGATGAAGGATACGGTGAGGGATATTGATATATTGGTGTCATCGAAAGACTCTAAAAGGATAATGGATGTATTCACAACGCTTCCCGATGTTAAAGATGTTCTTGCAAAAGGCCCTACTAAATCTGCGATACTGACAAAGGACGGCATACAGGTGGATGTGCGGGTTATAAAAGAGTCTTCTTATGGAGCGGCCTTAATGTATTTTACCGGCTCAAAGGCGCATAATATAAAACTCCGCCAGATAGCGATAAAGAACGGCCTGAAATTAAACGAATACGGGATCTTCAGAAAAAATAAGAAAGTTGCAGGAAAGACAGAGGAAGAGATGTACGATGTGCTTAGCCTCCCTTATATCGTGCCTGAATTGAGAGAAGATAGAGGAGAACTTGAAGCTGCTGCTAATGACGGCCTCCCTAATCTAGTAAAACTTAGCGACATAAAGGGAGACTTGCATGTGCATTCTACATGGTCTGACGGCGGGAGTTCCATAGAAGAGGTTGTTGTGAAGGCTAAGGAGTTAGGTTATAAGTACATAGCTATTACCGACCATTCCCAGGGTTTAAGGATAGCAGGCGGTCTTGATAGGACAGAGTTAAAGACAAAGAGGAAAGAGATAGAACGGCTCAGCAAAAAATATAAGGATATAGAGATTCTATTTGGCTCAGAGGTAGATATAGATTCAGAAGGAAACCTTGATTACCCGGATGTGATCCTGAGAGATATGGATGTGGTAATAGGGGCTGTTCATACAGGATTCAAGCAGCCTAAAGAAAAATTAACAAGGCGCATCATAAAGGCATGTCAGAATAAATATGTTCATATGATAGCTCATCCTACTGGCAGGCTCTGGGGCGCGAGGGAGCCATATGATATAGACCTTGAAGAGGTCTTTAAGGCAGCTAGAGATACAAAAACTATATTGGAGATAAACAGTTTTCCGCAAAGGCTGGATTTAAATGACATAACTGCCCGCATGGCAAAGGATTTTGAAGTGAGATTAGCAATAAATACAGACGCACATATTGCAGAACAGATGGAGGTAATAAAATTTGGAGTGGGCGTTGCCCGCAGGGCATGGCTTAGGAAGGACGATATCGTCAACACTTTGTCATTAGAGAAACTCAGGCTTAACTTCACAAAATAAGCAATGCACGTTTTGTGAAGTTAAGTTGGGGTTGACTGGACAAGGTTGATTTGTTATAATATATAAAGAGGTGCTGTATGAGAAAGAAAAATTTCATTTTGTCGATTTTAATAGTGACAACAATTTCTCTGGGATTTTTTACGCTCAAGGGTTTTGGCAAGGATCAGGGCTCTCCTGATGGGAAAAAGGATTTAAGGGTCATCTCAGAGAAGATACAAGAGATTTTAAAGAATCAACAGGATATAATAGCTCGCCTTGAAGATATAAGGAAACAGCAGGACATAATAAGGATAAGGGCCTCGCGCAGGTAGGATTTATTCTAGGAGGGTCTATATATGAGCAACGGAAGCGAGGTCTCAATTATTATGTCTTTTGTCGCCGGGATTTTGACATTTCTTTCTCCTTGTATCCTTCCGCTTTTTCCCTCATATGTTACTTATATAACAGGAAAGTCTTTTGACGACATAAAGCCACTATGTTCGTCTTCTAGTATACTAAGGAGATTTTAGATGAGGAAAATGGTTTTGGTTCTTATATTACTTATATGCGTTGCAGGACTGGTGTTCACTGTGTTAAGAATAAAAAGATTAGAAAAAGTTCCGGAGGTCGGGAGGGAGGTTGTAAAGCCGACTTTTAAAGCAGCCCCTGACTTTATGCTTTCTGATATGAATGGAGACATGAGAGAGATAGCGGATTTTAAGGGCAAGGTGGTTATCATTAATTTCTGGGCAACGTGGTGTCCTCCTTGCCGCGAAGAGATACCACATTTAATAGAGCTCTACGAAGAATATAGAGATAAAGGGCTTGAGATAATAGGGATATCCCTGGATTGGAATGCCAAGAGGGTCGCAGGCCCTTTCATTGAAGAGAATGGCATAAATTATACAGTATTATTAGGAGACGATAATATTAGCGATCTTTACGACGTAGTGTCTATACCTACAAGTTATATACTTGATAGAGAAGGCGGGATAGTAAAGAAATATATAGGCTATAGGGACAAAGAGGTATTTGAAAAGAAGATAGAAGAACTGTTATAAGCGAGGGCACAATGTTTGTTACACAGAAAAAGCCATTTGAGGAAATTTTAAAGGCATTAGGCAGTAAGAAAAAGATTTTTATTATAGGTTGCGGGGAGTGCGCTACGACTTGCAGGACAGGCGGTGAAAAAGAGATATTGGAGATGAAGAAACTTCTTGAAGACAAAGGCATGACCGTAACCGGCTGGGCCATACCTGATTCGCCATGTATCGCAAGTCAGGTAAAATTGCATTTTGCGAAGAATAAAAAGGCTGTGGATGAGACAGATGCCTTTTTAGTTCTTGCCTGTGGGCTTGGCGTTCAATCGGTGCTGGATAACGATAGATTGCAAAGGTCCGTATATAGTGGCTGCAATACCATGTTTGGTTCTATTTTAGACAAGACAGGTCTTGGGTTTTTTGAGAGATGCGCTATGTGCGGAGAGTGTGTCCTCAATATTACGGGGGGCATTTGTCCTGTGACCAGATGTGCTAAGGGCCTTTTAAACGGGCCCTGCGGCGGTTCTAATAAAGGTAAGTGTGAGGTAGATAGAAATAAGGACTGCGCATGGATATTGATATATAAGAGGCTGAAGGAATTAGGTAAGCTTGAGAATATTAAATGTGCAAGGCCTGCAAAGGACTATTCCAAGACTACCAGGCCTGGTGAGATGATTTTGGGGTAAGATGCCCATGGAGAACTTCAATACCCAATACAGCGAAAAGGTGATGGAACATTTCAGGAATCCAAGAAATGTCGGAGAGATTCCGAATGCAGACGGCATAGGCAATGTCGGCAATCCAATATGCGGCGATGTCATGAGGCTTTATATTAAAGTTGAGGATAATATAATTGTAGATGCCAAATTCAAGACCTATGGTTGCGGAGCTGCCATATCTACAAGCAGCATGGTTACAGAGCTTGTTAAGGGTAAGACCGTTGACGAGGCGCTGAAGATTTCCAACAGGGCCGTGGCAGAGGCATTAGGAGGCCTGCCTCCTATAAAGATGCACTGTTCGGTCCTTGCAGAAGAGGCACTCAAGTCAGCAATAGATGATTATCTCAGGAAAAAGGGTAACTCAGCATGATAGAAAAACAAGGCCTGAGAACAATAATGAAGCGAAGATTGGTTAATCAAAAAAAATCAGAAAGGAGAAAGAGGAGTAGGCTCATACATAACAAGATATTCACTCAGAAAGAGTTTTTGGATTCACGATGTGTGATGCTTTACTGTTCTAAAGGAACAGGTGAGGTGGATACCGGACCTATAATTAAAAAGGCCCTTTTAATGGGCAAGAAGGTAGCGTTACCGGTTACCTTGGTAAGAGAGAAAAGAATAAAACCCGTAGGCATAAAGGGCCTTGATAAGGGACTGAAAAAAAGCCCTTATGGTATTTATGAACCAGTGGAATCTAGAATTAGGAGGCCTATTAAGGCAGAAGAAATAGATTTGGTGATTGTACCCGGTCTTGCATTTGACAAGGGATGTAATCGTCTTGGCCACGG
>CAYZNX010000132.1:0-4058 GCA_964479825.1 uncultured Planctomycetia bacterium
AGATATCTATCGTAACAATATCTCACTCCGCAAGGAGTTAAAATCTCCCGAGATAGATATATCGGCATTCTGCGAGGCACAGTGGAATCTTAAAACAAGCGGGTGGGAAAAAATAATGCTTGGTGCAGAAACTGGAAAATACCTATGGAGATACATATATCTAAGCCAGTCCATCCATTTTATATCAGGGCAAATACTTGACCATATGGTCTTTGATGCACACAATAAATCCATAGACGCAACAACAAAGCTGGCGCTGCAATTGCCGCTTTTAAAAAACCTCTCGCTGAGGCTCTTCGAAGATTATTCTATTAATCTTGAAAAAGGCAGAAATGGCTCTAACGAGGTAGGGACAGAATTGATCTGTGGCCTTAAAGATACATTCTCTATAGGTCTTGGTTGGCGACATACTGACAGGATTCATAGCTTTGACACTGATTACATAACCACATCACTATCGCTACGTTTTTAACCCGGCTGCATACGCATCAAGGTTCCTTTTTATCTCCACGACACTGTCTCCGCCAAACTTCTCCAGTAACGCATTAGCTATCACAAACGCACACATTGCCTCCCCTACAACGCCTGCGCTCGGGACAGCGCATGTATCAGACCTCTCTACATCAGCCTTTGCGGATTCTTTTGTATCTATATTTATTGTATCCAGTCCTTTCATCAGCGTGCTTATAGGCTTCATATATCCGCGAACGACTATATGTTCGCCGTTTGACACGCCGCCTTCAATCCCTCCGGCATTATTAGTCTTTCTATAAATACCTTTTGTCTTGGAATAGAAAATCTCATCGTGCACCTTTGAGCCAAGCTTTTTTGCAGCCTCAATCCCCTCGCCTATTTCAACTACCTTTAGTGCCGGTATAGACATAATACCAGAGGCAAGCCGTGCGTCAAGGCTCCTTTGTCTATCTGTATAAGTGCCCAGGCCAACAGGGACACCCTCTACTATTACCTCGAATACGCCACCCAGCGTATCTTTCTTCTCTCTTGCATTGTCTATTTCTTCTATCATTAATTTCTCAGACGTATGATCAGCGCAATTCAATTTAGAGTCATTTGTATTCTTAAGTATCTCGTCAAAACTCAGATTTGATGTATGGGACTCTATGCCGCCTAACATAACGACATGGCTCAGGATGCGTATCTTAAACTCTATAAGCAACAATTTGCAAAATGCACCTATTGCCACCCTCATGGCTGTCTCTCTTCCAGAGGCCCTTTCAAGGACAGGTCTGGCATCTCCAAAACCATATTTTAATATGCCTGCAAGGTCAGCATGTCCCGGCCTTGGATTCTTAACATCCGGCAATCTATCTATAGAAAAATCCTTATTTTCTATAACAATAGATATTGGGCTGCCTATAGTAATGCCTTTTCTCAACCCGGAAAGTATCCTGGCGCTATCCTCTTCTATCTTCATCCTTTCGCCTCTTCCATATCCTTGCTGGCGTCTCTTAAGTTCATTATCTATAAAGGCGTAATCAATTTTTAATCCTGCAGGCATCCCTTCTAAGATACCTGTAAGCGCCTCGCCGTGTGATTCTCCAGCAGTCAAAAATTTCAACATCCTGTACCTCCATTCATTAGAGGAACAAAAAAGACAAAATCCTGTGTCCCCATATCATAGCCACAAAACCTGCAATTGATAAATACGGGCCATATGGAATTGTATCTATTTTTTTTATAAATTTTAAATAAAGTCCGGCTGGAGCGCCGAAAAACGGTGCGAGAAAAAAAATAAGAAGCGCCGCCTTCCAGCCTAAAAATGCACCCAACATGGCCATGAGCTTAACGTCTCCTCCGCCCATGCTCTCTTTCTTAAAGATAAGGTTTCCAAAGATACCTGTAAGATATATAATCCCTCCGCCTATAATCGCCCCAGATAAAGACCTCACAAGAGCGCTCTTCCACGTATTTGTATAATGGAGCTCCGGGAAAAAAAGGCTTAAAATAACACCCAGAGATACACCGCCAAGGCTTATCCTATCAGGTATAATCTGAAACTCAAGGTCTATAAAGGCGACCATGATAAGGCTACATGTCAGAAAACTGTAAATCCAAAATCTACTTGATAATCCAAATGTTATAAATAAGAATAAAAGAGATAATGCGCTTATAAGTTCAACCGCAAAATATCTAAATGAGATCCTGGATTTACAGAATCTACATTTACCTCTCAGCAGGATATAACTAAAAAACGGCATGTTGTCATACCAGGGGAGCGGCCTCCTGCAAGATGTGCACCTGGAGGCCGGGAAAATAACAGATTCATTGCGTGGTATCCTGTATATGCACACGTTCAAAAAACTGCCTACCACTGACCCGAAAATAAAAACTAATAAATACGGCATATCGCCAGCCCCTTAACGCAAGGCCTGTAATAAGGCCTCCCGCATCGCATCCACAGGCGCACGTTTACCTGTCCAAAATTCAAAGGCATGCGCCCCTTGATACAAAAGCATGCCCAGTCCGTTTACAACAGGTAACTCTAACGACCTTGCATCCTTGATTAACTGTGTTTCTCTATTGTAAACAAGATCAAATACAGATAGGTCCTTATGAAGCAAGTCTTTATCTATTACTGATCTATTATCGCCCTCTTTCATCCCTACAGTGGCAGCGTTCACTAACAAACGACTTTTCCCTATAACATCAGGTATTTCTCTATCTGAGATAAATTCCAGTTTCTCTCCGCAAGAAAACTTTGAAAAATGCTGCATGGCAGATATGCGTGCTTCTTCGCTAGTCTCGTATATGTGTATTCTATTGACAGTCACATCTCCTGTCTCCCATACTAAACCTGCAACTATAGCCCTACCGGCCCCGCCGCAGCCGATAAGAAGGACATCTTTATCCTCAGGTTCAAACCGCAAGTCCTCTGTCAAGGCCTTACGAAATCCATAGACATCTGTATTTAAATATAGCAGTTTATTATCGCACCTCTTTACTGTATTAATTGCACCTGATACTTGAACCTCTGTGACTTGAACTGAAGGAAATCTGCCTTCTAATATCTCTCTCGCCCTTACTTTATGAGGGACGGTTACATTGAAACCAACCACGTCTTTTCTGTTAAACAAAAAATCCTCTAATTCATCTGGCCCTACTTCAAACCTCCTATATCCGGCGTCCATGCCTAATGCCTTAAATGCCGCATTGTGCATAGCCGGAGACAGACTATGTTTTATTGGGCACCCTATGACACCATATATATCCATCCTAGCCCCATATATAAGTTAAGCACCCTTTCAGGTGCTATCCAGGCTTAACTTCACAAAATAAGCATTGCAGAAAATGTGAAATTAGCACGGGATATTTTATAACTCTGGTTCCCTTCGCTTTGATTTTGACCTTCGCAGCCTGACAAAAAACAGCTTATTTACAGCATTCACATATGCCTTTGCGCTCGCCTCTATTATATCTGTAGATGCCCCTCTGCCTGAGACCTCCCTGCCTTTACTGGACATTACTATCACAGACACCTCGCCCAATGCATCCTTGCCTCCTGTAGTGGACCTGAGGGAGTAATCCAATAACCTGCACTTAAGGCCGGTTATCTTATCAATTGCCTTATAACATGCATCAACCGGGCCATCGCCTGAAGAAAATCCTTTCAAAACTTTATTACCTTTTATAAGTTCCACTGTTGCGCTAGGTGTTATCTTTTTTCCGCTCAATACCCTCAGGTCCTCAAGACGATAGGTCTCAGGTATAGATACAATCTCATCTTCCACTATTGCCAATAGATCGTCGTCAAACACCTCTTTTTTCTTGTCTGCCAGATTTTTGAAACGCTCGAATGCCTTCAGGAGATGCCTCTTGCTAAGCTCAACGCCCAATTTTTTCAATCTCTCCTCAAAGGCGTGTTTCCCTGAATGCTTCCCAAGCACAAGCCTTGTCTGTCCTACGCCTACATCCTCCGGCTTTATAATCTCGTATGTTGTCCTCTTCTTTAAAATACCGTCCTGGTGAACGCCTGCTTCATGGCTGAACGCATTCTGGCCGACTATGGCCTTATTTGGCTGGACCACAATACCTGTAAG
>CAYZNX010000133.1:0-4044 GCA_964479825.1 uncultured Planctomycetia bacterium
ATAGTGATTTTCTGTTGACTATTTAAATCTATATATGGTATATTGACTTTGCTATGATCACGAGATATTCCCTTCCACAGAT
The DNA here is from genome assembly GCA_964479825.1 of uncultured Planctomycetia bacterium. Taxonomy (GTDB): domain Bacteria; phylum Omnitrophota; class Gorgyraeia; order Gorgyraeales; family Gorgyraeaceae; genus CAYZNX01. The sequence continues at coordinate 83 of CAYZNX010000133.1, forward strand.
GTCAGCTATCTGGAGTGACCAGAATAAGTTCCAGAAGATGCTGGATATTGAGCTCCTGGCCTGTGAGGCAATGTCCAACCTTGGCAAGGTCCCTAAAAAAGAGCTCAAGAAAATAATATCAAAGGCAAGATTTAACGTAAGGCGCATAGAGGAGATAGAAAAGACTACGCATCACGATGTAGTCGCGTTTCTGCATAATATCGCAGAACATATTGGGCCTTCTTCTCGCTATGTGCATCAAGGGCTTACTTCAAGCGATGTCTTGGATACTAGTTTGTCAGTAATGATGAAAGAGGCAGCCAGTATATTGATAGAGGGCTTAAAAAGATTAAAAGCGACGCTCCGCAAAAAGGCCAAAAAATATAAATATACTATAATGGCTGGTAGGACCCATGGTGTACATGCAGAGCCTACTACATTTGGCTTAAAGTTAGCCCTTTATTTTGATGAGATAGATAGATGTATCAGCAGGGTTCAAAGGGTAAAAGAAGTCATAAGCGTTGGCAAGATATCAGGCGCTGTAGGAACCTATTCAAATGTGGAGCCTTATGTTGAAAATTATGTCTGTAATAAATTAGGCCTCAGGCCAGCCAATATATCCACGCAGGTTTTGCAGCGGGACCGGCATGCTGACTATCTTTCCCAGATTGCCTTAGTTGGAGCAAGCTTAGAAAAGATTGCGCTTGAGATAAGGAACCTTCAGAAGACAGAGGTGAGGGAGGTTGAGGAACATTTTTCTAAAGGCCAAAAAGGCTCCAGCGCAATGCCTCATAAGAGGAACCCGGTTATGTCTGAGAGGATAACAGGGCTTGCAAGGGTTTTGCGCAGCAATGCAATGGCCTCTATGGAAAATATTGCATTATGGCATGAAAGGGATATAAGCCATTCTTCTGCAGAGAGGATTATTATACCTGACAGCACTATCCTTTTGGATTATATGATAAATCAGATGATTTTTATTATTGATAACCTTTTGGTCTATCCTGAAAACATGAGAAATAATCTTGCAAAGACAAAAGGGCTCATATTTTCTGCAAGGATTTTAGTTGAACTTGAGAAGAGGGGCGTTGGAAGGATAAAGGCCTATGATATTGTCCAGCGGTGTGCCATGAAGGCATGGGATAGCAATATTAATTTTAAAGAAGTGCTCTGGAAGGATAAGGATTTTATGAAGTTTGTAAAACCGGGAGAAATAGAAGATTTTTTTGACTTACAATACTATACTAAATATGTAGATAGGATCTTCAAAAAAGTAGGTATATAATGTATGGTCATTGCGAGCGAAGCGAAGCAATCTCTGAGATTGCTTCGGCGCTTCGCGCCTCGCAATGACAACAAAGGAATGGCGTGAAAAAAGGTAAAAAGATTTACGAAGGAAAAGCAAAGATCCTGTATGAGACAGACAGTCCAAATCTTCTCGTGCAGGAGTTTAAGGATGATGCCACTGCATTTGATGCAACTAAGAGAGGCAGCATTAAAGAGAAAGGCGTAATCAATAACGAAATCTCGTCAGCGCTTTTTCAGCTCCTTGAGTCAAAGGGCATACCTACGCATTTTGTTAAAAAGATCAGCGATAGAGAGATGCTTGTGAAGAGATTGGAGATTGTGCGGGTCGAGGTGACCATAAGGAATATCTCTGCAGGCGGCCTTTCAAGTCTTTTGGGCATAGAAGAGGGCATTGTTTTAAAAACACCTGTTTTGGAATATCACTATAAGAGCGATGCGCTTCACGACCCATTGATAAATGATTACCACATTGAGATGCTTGGCCTTGCCACGTCGAATGAGATGAAAAGGATAAGGGATTATTCTTTCAGCATAAATGAGATATTAAAAGATTTTTTAAATAAGGTAAATCTCAAACTTGTGGATTTTAAGCTTGAGTTTGGGAGGCACAAGGGCAGGATATTGTTAGGCGACGAGATATCTCCGGATACATGCAGGCTCTGGGATAAGAAGACAAATGAGAAATTAGATAAAGATCGTTTTAGAAGAGACCTCGGCAGGATTGAAGAGGCCTATCAGGAGGTTCTTAAGAGGATAAGGCCGTAGTGGAATGGAAGATTGAGATAAAGAATAAAAAAGGTACTTTTGACCCTCTAGGCAGTGGGATCAAAAAGGATATTAAAGACCTGGGGATAGTTGGGGTTAAAAAAGTTTCAACGGCCCAGGTCTTTATTATCTCTGGGACCATGTCTAGAGATAATATAAGGAGGATTGCTGAGGAGTTGTTGATAGACCCAATTACTCAAGAATATGCATTGCTTAACGGGTTAAACGGGCAAACGGGCAAACGGGCAAACGGGCAACGGATAGCAGAAATAGCATACAACCCGGGCGTGATGGATCCTGTTGAAGAGAGTGCAAAAAAGGCAATAAGAGATCTAGGAATCAGCGGAGTGGATTCTGTGAAGACTGAGAGAAAATATTTTCTAGAAGGCAGGATTTCAGAAGCCCAGTTCAATGCCATCTGTGAAAGGCTTCTCTATAATAAAGTGATACAGCATGTTGTAAAGGTTCAAGGTTCAAGGTTCAAGGTTCAAGGTGACTATAAATTTAAGTTGATTACACTTGATATATTGGGGGCGAGTGATAAGAAGCTCATGAAGATCAGTAAAGACGGACAGTTGTTCTTAAATCTTAAAGAGATGAGAGAGATAAAGAAATATTTTAGAAGGATAAAGAGGAATCCGACTGATTGCGAGTTGGAGACCGTTGCTCAGACATGGTCAGAACATTGTGCGCATAAGACGTTCAGGGGAGTGATAGAGTATAAAGAAGTAATAAGCAAAGAGCAAAGAGCAAAGAGCAAAGAGTTGGGGAGTAGAAGGATAAATAATCTATTGAATAATACGATTATGAAAGTTACGAAAGAGCTTAAGAAACCTTGGTGCGTTTCGGTCTTTAAGGATAATGCAGGGATTGTCAGGTTTGATAATAACGACAATGTATGTTTTAAAGTAGAAACGCATAATCACCCATCAGCCCTTGAGCCTTACGGAGGCGCTGGTACTGGTATAGGTGGTGTGATACGTGATATATTAGGCGTAGGATTAGGTGCAAAACCTATCATGAATACAGATGTGTTTTGTTTTGGCCTTCCTGATACACTACAGAGGCGTGTGCCGCGAGGTATGCTGCACCCAAAGAGGATAATGAAAGGCGTTGTAAGCGGGGTAAGGGATTATGGAAACCGTATGGGCATACCTACTGCTAATGGCGCAGTTCTTTTTGACGAGCGATATATAGGAAACCCACTTGTATATTGCGGTACAGTCGGAATTATGCCAAAGGATAAGTCTTTCAAGGCAGCAAAGGTAGGGGACTTAATAGTGGTTATTGGCGGTCGAACCGGCAGGGATGGTATACACGGAGCTACTTTTTCCTCAGGCGAACTTACGCATGAATCAGAACAGCTTTCTGGCGGCGCTGTGCAAATAGGGAATCCTATTACAGAGAAAAAACTTACTGATACCCTGCTAAAGGCGCGTGACAAAAATTTATACAACGCAATTACTGATTGCGGGGCAGGAGGGTTTTCAAGTGCAGTCGGAGAGATGGGCAGGGATTTAGGCGCTGAGGTGGATTTGGAAAAACCACCTTTAAAATATCATGGGCTTAGTTATACAGAGATATGGATATCCGAGGCACAGGAAAGGATGGTGCTTGCTGTCCCAAAGGAAAAGATTGATAATCTCTTAGATATATTCAGAAAGGAAGACGTTGAAGCAGCTGTGATAGGGCGATTTACTTCGGATAAAAGGCTGAGATTGCGGTACAGAGGCAATATTGTATGCGACCTTGATATGAAATTCTTGCATGATGGGATCCCCAGGTTTAAACGCAAGGCTGTCTGGTCAAGACCTGTGCATAAAGAATTTGACAAGGGAGGCCCAGCTGGTGGGTTTACGAGTTATTTATTGAAGATCCTTTCGAGCTGGAATGTGTCAAGCAAGGAATGG
>CAYZNX010000134.1:0-4025 GCA_964479825.1 uncultured Planctomycetia bacterium
CAGACCCTACGGTTGAATGCCTTTTAGTCCCTGATATAAGCTTGGCTGTTGCAGAAGAATTCGCGCTTAAAGGAAAGAAGGTACTTGTTCTTCTGACAGATATGACGAATTTTTCCGACGCGCTCAAGGAGATCTCAATTACCATGGAACAGATACCTTCTAATAGGGGTTATCCCGGAGACTTATACAGCCAGTTGGCCGCAAGATATGAGAAGGCAGTTGACTTTGACACCGCAGGCTCAATCACAATCCTTGCAGTCACAACAATGCCAGGCGACGATGTCACGCATCCTATTCCTGATAACACAGGATACATTACAGAGGGCCAGTTCTATTTGAGGAACAAGTCAATAGAGCCATTTGGTTCCCTGAGTCGTCTTAAACAACTGGTAAACGGCAAGACAAGAAAGGACCACAGGACTCTCATGGACAGGATGATACAGCTCTTTGCTGATTATAGGTCTACCTTGGAAAAGCAGGCTATGGGATTCCATATGAGTAAGTGGGATGAAAAACTTTTGAGATACGGCAAGACCTTTGAAGATAAGATGATGGCTCTCTCTGTCAATATCTCTCTTGAGAAGGCCCTGGATCTCGGCTGGGAGATCATGGCGGATTGTTTTCAGCCAGTTGAGACAGGCATACGCTCAGAGCTTATAGAGGAATTCTGGCCGGGAAAATAGCTATAAAAAGAGGCTTAACTTCACAAAATAAGCATTGCAGAAAATGTGAAATTAAGTTTAAAGTTTAGTGATGGCAAAGATTAAATTTACAAAAGGAGAACTCAAGAGGCAGCGCGACGCATTGAGGCAGTTTGAGCATTATCTTCCGATACTACAGCTAAAAAAGCAGCAATTACAGGTTGAGATACAGCACATCCACGAGAGGATGAGCGTCAAGATAGAAGAGATAGACAGCCTGGAGGCCGAGATAGCCGATTGGGCAGGCCTTTTGAATGAACCAGAGGATTATCTCTCTAAATGGATAAGGCCGAGCGGAGTCATTACTGTCAGTTTAAATGTAGCAGGCGTGGACATACCTGTATTGGAGCGGGTTGATTTTGAAGAACCAGAGTATGATTTTTTTCTAACGCCCTTATGGGTGGATATCGCTATTGGGAAGGTCAGACAGCTGGTTATATTGCTCGAGGAGGAAAAGGTATTCAAAGAACAGTTGAAGATCTTACAGAATGAGTTGAGGATTACGACGCAGAGGGTGAATTTATTTGAAAAGATAAAGATACCTGAGACAAGGGAGAATGTAAGGGTCATAAGGATTTATTTGGGCGACCAGCAAACAAATGCAGTGGGCAGGTCAAAGATTGCCAAGGGCAAGATAGAAACACTGGTTTTGGAAGGCGCATTGGCATGATAGTTCCGATGAAGAAAATAACAGTCTTGGTGCAGTCAAAGGATATAGACACTACGCTCGGCGCCTTAAGAAAGGCAGGCGTCCTTCATATAGAGCATCAGAATCTTCCGATAAACGAAGAGATAACAGGGCTTGAGGAAAAATACCATTCTTTGTTGAAGGCCATAGGTAACCTGCCCGACTCTAAAGACCAGGAGGACCCCTCGCGCAAGCCTGCTGAACTTGTAGATGAGGTTTTGAATCTTGCAGGAGAAAGAGAAATTATTGCCGAAGATTTAAAGAAGGCACAGAAAGACATAGGCCTGTGGCAGGAATGGGGAGATTTCGACCCGGACATTATAGACGATTTAAAGGACAGGAATATCTGGGTGAGGCTTGGGAAGGTCACCAAAAAAGAAATGAGACATGTACCTGAGGGCGTAATCATTGAACAAGTTTTTAAGAAAGGCAGTGTCATATATTGTGCGGTTATATCTACTAAAGAGATAAGTTTGCCTTTTGAAGATATTACACTGCCGGAAAAAAGTTTAACCGAGATGCATACTGTTAAGCGCCATAATGAGGACAGGATAGAAAAGATCATAGCTAGATTAAAAGAGTTAGGTAGATATAAAAATAGACTCTATTCTTACAAAAGTCAGCTCGAGTCCCTTATAGAATTTAACAAGGTTGCAGCCGGGAGGGGACAGTTTAAGATGCTTTCCTACATTGCAGGGTATTGCCCGGCCTATAGTGTAAATCTAATTGAAACATTGGCAGAGAATGAAAGATGGGGACTTGTCATTGAGGACCCTCGAGAAGGCGACAATGTCCCGACACTCATAAAGAACCCTCCCTGGGTGGATATAATTAGGCCAGTATTCCAGATGATAAAGACGATACCTGGTTACAGAGAACTTGACATAAGCCTTTGGTTTTTATTGTTCTTTTCAGTGTTTTTTGGGATATTGATAGGCGACGCCGGATACGGCCTTGTTTTTTTTATTTTAAATTTAATCTTACACTTAAAGCTCAGGCAGAAGATTAAGACGAAGTCTATTTTTTTCCTCACATATGTATTAAGTTTTTGTGCCATGGTCTGGGGTCTATTATCAGGTACTTTCTTTGGCCAGGCCTACCTGCCCAAGAGGGTTGAGCCGCTTTTGCCATTTTTGCGGGATAGCGCAAATGTACAGGCATTATGTTTTTTTATTGGCGCATTGCATTTAAGCATTGCGCATGCCTGGAGATTCTTACAGAGATTTCCTTCGTTAAAGGCATTCTCTGAAGCAGGCTGGATATTTATGCTGTGGGCAGCATATCTATTGGCAAGGACATTGATTTTGGGCGAGATATTTCCATGGTACGGCAGGTATTTTTTAATAGCCGGTGCGGCTGCGATTATTTTATTTACAAACCCTGTTAGAAATATATTTAAAGGCATTGCTTATGGACTGGGAGATCTTCTTTTACATATCGTAAACAGTTTTACCGATGTAGTGTCATACATAAGGTTATTTGCGGTAGGGACTGCAACCGTAGCAGTGGCAGATGCCTTTAATCAGATGGCCGCAGGGGTAGGATATAGCAGTCTGCTCTTGGGGTTTTTGACGGCCCTCATACTTTTGTTGGGACATACGTTGAATATAGTTTTGAGTGCGATAGCTATTTTAGTGCATGGCGTGAGATTGAATGTACTTGAGTTCTCAAGCCATTTAAATATGGAGTGGTCGGGAATCGAGTATGCTCCGTTTAAAGAGCGATAGGGGGGTTAAAATGGATACGAATTTATTATTACAATTTAAGGACTTAGGCATACTAGCGGCATTGGCATTTTCGGCAATAGGCTCTGGGTTAGGCGCAGGCGTTGCAGGCATGGCAGCTGTTGGGTCATGGAAAAAATGTTTTGCGCAAAATAAGAACGCGCCGTTTATCCTTACTGTATTCGTAGGTGCGCCTCTTTCCCAGACTATCTATGGTATGATAGTGATGAATGCGCTTTCTGGGCTCGCAGCTAAGGGCCAGTATATGTGGGCAACAGGTATTTTATGCGGTATTGCAATAGGTTTATCTGCATGGATGCAGGGCAAGGCAGGGGCATGCGCAGCTGATGCAATGGCAGAGACAGGCAAGGGGTTTGGCAATTATCTGATGGTCCTCGGTGTCATAGAGACAGTCGCGCTTTTTGTAATGGTATTTACTCTAATGGCAGTTGGGAAGCTATAGGATTAGCGATGAAGAGGTCAACAAAGATAAGGCCTGCATGTAAACAGCAGGCCTTATTTGTTTTCAGGTTATATCTTAACTACATTTTGAGCTTGCTTGCCTTTAGGGCCTTTGGTGATTTCGAACTCAACTGCCTGGCCTTCCGCTAAAGTCTTGAAGCCGTTACCCTGAATTGCAGTGTGATGCACAAATACATCAGGTCCGTCTTCAGGCGTGATAAACCCAAAACCTTTCTGGTCATTGAACCATTTTACTGTTCCTTTTGCCATTATCTACTACCTCCTTTCTTCAGAATTATAGTAAATAACGGCAGAAAATAAAAAACCGCACGGCGAATTCTTTTTTGCCTTACGGCTTTAAAGACTCCTACTCACTTATTTACTACTAAACTATCAAAGTTAATTATATAATATATCCTTTCCCTTGTCAACTTAATTATATTTTTTTTG
>CAYZNX010000135.1:0-3969 GCA_964479825.1 uncultured Planctomycetia bacterium
TGTGGCGGACGGTCTAATGTTCAATTGTTCTATTGTTCAAAACAGCAATTTTGCCACTAAAAACTAATTTTACAGTGTACTAGATAAGGCTAAGGCGACGTAACTTATATGTCTGAACGAGAGCACTGAAAAAGTCTAAAAACAGGCAGTGCTCTCTGATTACAGCGATTAATTCAGATTACAGTGATTATTTTATCGACGATAAAAATCTCCGTAATCTTACATAATCTTCGTAATCAGAGGTTGCTGATAGCTTTTTTGGACTTTTTCAGCAACCTCGCTCATTTGATATGCCAAAAGAAGAAGCTATAGAAGTAGAGGGAACAGTACTGGAATCATTGCCAAATGCAATGTTCAGGGTTGAGCTGGAAAACGGACATAAGGTGCTTGCTCATGTGTCTGGCAAGATGAGAATGCATTTTATAAAGATCCTGCCAGGCGATAAGGTCAAGATGGAACTCTCGCCTTATGATCTGACTAAAGGAAGGATCACATATAGAAGCAAGTGAGACATGAAAGTAAAACCGTCAGTAAAACTAATTTGTGATAGATGCAAGATTATTAAACGCCGGGGGATAATAAGGGTAATCTGTGCAAACCCGAAGCATAAACAGAGGCAAGGGTAGCGAAAAAATACTTAAAAACAAAAAAACCTAAAAACAGAAAAACATTTTGTTTTTACGTCTTTCGGTTTTTACGTTTTTCGGTTTAGTGAATGGTATTAAGCAATGCAAAATTTTTATAGGAGTTAAATTATGGCAAGGATAGCAGGCATAGATTTACCGAAAGAGAAACGCATAGAGATAGCGCTCACATACATCTACGGCATAGGCCGTTCATCGTCAAATAAGATATTGAAATCAGCGAGCGTAAATCCAGACACGAGGGCCAAGGATTTAAAAGAGGAAGAGGTCTCAAGGATTGCCGCGATTATACAAAAGGAATATAAGGTTGAAGGGGATTTAAGACGAGATACTACCCAGAATATAAAGAGGCTCATAGATATTGGTTCGTATAGAGGTTTGAGGCACAGAAGGTCTCTCCCTGTTAGAGGTCAGAGGACCAGGTCAAATGCAAGGACCAGAAAGGGGCCGCGCAAGACAGTCGGTGTCACAAGGAAAGGCAAGATACAGGCGCCTGCAGAAAGCGATACTTAAAAACGAAAAAACTTAAAAACAGAAAAACATTTTGTTTTTACGTTTTTCGGTTCTTCAGTTTTTCGGTTTACAGACTTCACATTTTCTGCAATGCTTATTTTGTGAAGTTAGCGCAGGAATTAACCCTTTAGGGTTTTATCAGCAAGAAGAGGAGATAGAGATGACTGAAAAAGGAAAGGCGAAAAAGAAGGCAGCTAAGAATATTACGACGGGCATTGCACACATTTTAGCTACATTTAATAATACGATTGTAACTATAACTGACAGGCAGGGAAATGCACTGGCATGGTCTAGCTGCGGTTCAAGCGGCTTCAAAGGTTCAAAAAAATCCACGCCATTTGCCGCCCAGATAACAGCCAGGAACGCTGCAAAAAAGGCCCTGGAGTATGGCCTAAAGGACATAGAGGTATTTGTTAAAGGACCTGGGTCTGGAAGGGAATCAGCCATAAGGGCTATACAGGCTGCTGGGCTGCGTATTAGTGCTATAAAGGATGTTACGCCTATCCCACACAATGGCTGCAGGCCGCCCAAGAGGAGGAGGGTTTGAGAGGGATAATTTCACATTTTCTGCAATGCTTATTTTGTGAAATTAAGTAGCTCAATAAACTTATTATAAGGAGTAAATAATGGCACGATACACTGAGTCATCATGCAGGGTGTGCAGGCAAAAGGGGTTAAAGCTTTTTTTAAAAGGCGCAAGGTGTTACAGCGAAAAGTGCGCATTTAATAGAAGGGGTTATTCTCCGGGCCAGCACGGAAAAGGCGCTAAAGGCAGGAGGGGAAAGCTTTCCAATTACGGGCTGCAGCTGCGGGAAAAGCAAAAGGTGAAGAATGTATACGGTGTATTGGAGAAGCAGTTCAGGAGGTATTTTCAGATTGCATCGCGCTCAAAAGGCGTTACAGGACAGAAACTGCTTGAGGTCTTAGAGAGGAGATTGGATAATGTCGTGTTCAGGGTGTGTTTTGCTGTTTCCCGTGCTCAGGGACGTCAGATGGTAAGGCATGGCCATATACGGGTCAACAATAGAAAGGTCAACATACCTTCCTATTCAGTAAAGGTCGGAGATGTCATACAGGTCAGGCAAAAACAAGGACTTTCAAAGATTGTCAAAGAAATAATAGAAAGCGTTAAGGATAGAGGGGTCCCTGGCTGGCTAAAACATGATTTTGAACACCTCAAGGCAGATGTTGTCCGTCTTCCAGAGAGGAATGACGTTGGCATAGATATACAGGAACATTTGATAGTAGAGCTGTATTCTAAGTGAGGCCATGACTTACGGAGCCCTCATGAAAGAGAGAGCGACGTAAGTCATACGGCCGAACTTACCCCCACACCAATTGGGAGAATCCATGCTGACCTCCAATTGGTGTGGGGGTCAAATTCGTCCTTCGCTTCGCTCAGGACTTCGATGGACGATTCTGAACGAAGTGAAGAATCTCGCACCTTCAAGGTAGCGAAACAAAGAAGATTAAGTTACGTCAATCAAAGATTGACGTAACTTAAGTGCTCATTAAAGGAGGGCAGATGGGTATAAGCTGGAGGTCATTTGAGATACCTAAGAAATTAGAGTACGATGATAAAACATATTCAAATTCTTATGGCAGGTTTATTGCTGAGCCATTTGAGCGCGGTTTTGGGACAACCATAGGGAATTCACTGCGTCGCCTTCTCATCTCATCAATTGAGGGTACGGCAATTACATCTGTGCGGATAATCGGGGTCCTGCACGAGTTTTCAACAATATCGGGTGTATTAGAGGATGTCCCTCAGATCATATTGAATATAAAGCAGATAGTTCTTAAATCACATTCACGGACACCCAAGATATTACGTTTAAAGAAATCCAAAAAAGGAGAGGTCTTTGCAAAGGATATTGCAGCAGACGACACAGTTGAGATTATAAACCCGGATCTTCATATCGCCACTCTAACGACAGACACTACCTTTGATATGGAGCTGGAGATAGGCAAAGGCCGTGGCTATGTTACTGCCGAGAGAAACAAAAAGGAAGGCCAGCCCATAGGGATTATCCCTGTGGACTCAGTGTTTGCGCCTATCCGCCGCGTAAATTTTAACGTAGAGGATACAAGGGTTGGTCAGATCACAGATTATGATAGATTGATAATGGAGATCTGGACCAATGGAAGCATAGAGCCAAAAGAGGCGCTTTTATATGCCTCTCATATCCTGCAGAAGCACCTTGATATATTTACTAAGTTAGGCGAGGTGGAAGTGGAAGATGATGAGAAACAAGAAAGCAAGGAGGACAAGGAACTATTGGAGAAATTATTGCTTTCGGTATCAGAGCTGGAGCTCTCAGTAAGGAGCGGCAATTGCTTACGGGAGGCACGTATAAAGACTATTGGGGACCTGGTGAGGAAGACAGAGCAGGAGATGCTGCAATATAGAAATTTTGGAAAAAAGTCTCTTACTGAAATAAGAGATATATTGAAAGGTATGGGGTTATCTTTTGGCATGGAGATCCAAAAAGATTTTAAAAAAACCAAACAATGAGGCACCGCAAAAGGACAGTTAGGTTTGGAAGACAGAAAAGTCACTACAAGGCGACACTGTATCATCTTGTTTCGGCACTAGTTTTAAATAAAAGAATTATCACAACAAAGGCCAAGGCCAGGGAGGCCTCCAGACTCGCTGATAAACTTGTAACCATCGGCAAGGATAATAGCGTTTTTAGCCGACGCAAGGCCTATAGCATCTTGAAGGACAGGAGGCTCGTTTCCATACTTTTCAATGAGATAGCCCCTTTGTTTAAAGATAGAAACGGCGGCTATACGAGGACCCTCTTGACAC
>CAYZNX010000136.1:0-3969 GCA_964479825.1 uncultured Planctomycetia bacterium
CATGAAAGAACTTTTAAATCGTTCAAAGGATAAAACTAATTATACAGGTTCCCTTGTAGCAGGCCCTCCGAATGGAATGTATGCGTGTCTGGATGAGGTAGAAAGGATAAACCAGCCCGATATCCTTAATGTCTGGGATGTTGAGCTTAGCTATAATTCAACTATGTTCTGTATATATGGCGGGTGCCTATATTGTATCCTAAAGACCGACGAAGGAACGCTTATCAGGGGTTGTCTTGGCCCTGAATTCCCAGGGAAAAGAATAGACAGAAAATCTTTTATAAACCGCCAGAGAGTTGCTGCCCCGGCGGAGATACTTATTAAACGTCAGGAATTTCCACTTACTATAGAAGAGGCAGAGGATGCCTTAGATAATGCCTTTATTGCATTAAGCGCCTATGATGAGTTAATTGATAGACTTTCGGCTATTGCGCTTGAACCCGGTATAGAAAATGCGGTTTTGTTTAGCGATAAACGGAACGGTTTTTTATATGCGGTTATATCGGCTGATGGAAATATCCGCCTTATTCCCGTATATGGAGAAGGTAAAGATACAACAGTGAAAAAAGCCGAGTTTGTCAAAAATATGCTCCCGCATATTGATATTAATAAAATGGGTATTCCTGACGAAGAAAGGAAAGAATATGCCTCTTTGATGATGGAGTTGTTAGGGTTTGGTGAATTTAAAAAGAATTTTATGGCTGCGTTTAATCTTCCCGATGAAGAGGATATACAAGCCCGCGGGTCTTTATTAGGGCTTATAGAGACAATTTCAGAAATGGGAATTAGAGAAGGCGAGAGTATAGCCATACAGGATGTAATTGATAACAGGATAGATATAGAGACTGGTAAACCGTATGATTATGATACGGTCTGGAAGGAATTCCAGGATGCAGTGACACTTAGTATATTAGAGCGAACAGGTAATAAAATTAAGAATAAAAAAACTGGAAGGCCCAGCGATGAATACAAAGTTATTCGGGTTCTTACAGAGGAACAAACAGCAGGTCTGCCAAGCGAGATAAAGGAAAAATTAAATAAAGGAAGACTTAGAGAGGCTGACATAGAAGTAATAGATTCTGCGATAAAAGAGGTAAAAACCCGTATTCCCGCACAGGATAGAGCAAGCGTTAGCAGAATTTTAGGCGATAAAAGAGGAAACTATCCCATTGAAGAAGTCAGGCATATTAAAGGGACAAGCCTCTTTGAGCTTAGCCTTTCAAATAGCGCATATCAGGCGCTTCTTCCTGTATTGAGGAATATAGCAAAAGGAGTGGAACTACCGGATGAACTTAAGGATTATGAGCTTATACTTGTTGAAGATGCGTCTTTGGATAAGCCGATAAAGAGGATTGTTGCTATTGTCTTAAGGCAAAAAACAAGAACCAGCGACCAGATGCTCTGGACTTTCTCAGATGCGCCGGAGAGCCATCTAAAATACCTTATGAGCCAGGCACAGGTTCCAAGCCAAAATCCATTTGAGGGTTATTCTGTTGAAGAAATAACGCCTGGTATTGATGCATTTTTAACCCAAGGTGTGGTTTCAAAACCGGGCTCGCACTGGAACCTCACAGGTAGCTGGAGGGATAATGCGCTTGTATTACATGCAATGGAACAGTGCAATAATTGTCTTGCCTGCTATAAAGCCTGCCCGGATAATGCTGTGATAACAATAGATTCTGAAAGAGGGAAAGCGGTAGTGCAAGTTAACTCAGATTTTTGTAAGGATTGCGGAAATTGCTTAGCGGTATGCCCATTTGTCAATATCGCCCTTAGGCGCATATCTGAAGATAAGGCAAGGTTCTTAAATGTTTCTATGGATTCTACTAAGGAGGGAAGGGTTATAAGGCTTAGCGGCGATGATGCTGTCAGAATAAGTGAACTCCTTGAAACCGATTTAGATACCCTCAAAGACATCCTTGTAGTAGATAAAGAGAGTACGAGCGCTGTAATAAAAACAGAAAAGATAGCGCAGTTAGCATATACAAAAGACGGAATCCGCTATCTTGCCACTTATTTAAAAGAGGAAAAAACTTTTGTCATAAAACCGATGCGCACCCTTATTGTCCTTGGCTTTAAGGGTAAAAACAGGGAATTAGCAGAATCCTTGAGGCAGAATGGTTTTAATGTAACAGTAGTTTTGGCCCAGAACCAGCCGCAGTTTAAATCTCTAAAAGATGATGCTGTTGAATCAGGCTTTAAGGTATATGCCCTTTCGCCCTCAGGAAAAACCGAGGAAAAGGGTATTGCAAGGAATGTCAACAAACTCCGCGAGATATTAACAGAACTTCCTGATGATATACGCCTTGCAAATCCTATAACGGTTAATCCCTTGGAACTATTAGAGTCATTAGGCGACTCTACATTTTCAAAATTCATTGGCAGAATACAAAGCCGCAACGGAACCTCTTTGATTTTGGCTTCAACACCTGTCGGGACAAAGGATGAGGATTTAGATAGAGTCCTTGATAAATTAAGGCCTTCTTTTGATGAGCAGGATTTATCCCCAGCCCCGGGCGGAGGCCTTTGTCCTGCCTGCGGCCAGTCTCTGGGTGTTAAACTTTCTATGGAGGCGCTTAAGAAATATGCAAAGGTAGTGAGTATATCTACAGGATGCCTTGAGGTTTCCTCATCGGGCTGGCCTTACATAAGCTGGCTTGTAAATACCATTCATGGGAATTATACAGCAAGTTCTGCAATAGCGCTTGGTATATTGAAAGCAGTGACGTGGTTTGCGAGGATGGGAAAGAGGTTATTCGGCGGTAAGCCATTTGTTCCTTTGGTTTTTATGGGTGATGGCGGATTTGCCATAGGTCTTAGCGTGATATCCACTGTCTTAAGAAATGGAAAGGTGCTTATTGTGGTAAGTGACAATGGAAGGACAGCAAATACCGGCGGCCAGCCCTCTGATCTTGCCGGTGAAGGCGATTCAGGGCCGGGATATATGGGTGTTATGAAAGAGCATGGAATCTTAGTGCCCCTCATTGCAAAGGCCCATCCAAATGTCTATTATGCAATGGTAAATGAATCTGACCCCGAGGATTACAAGCTTAAGATGGAACGCGCTGCAAAATGGGTGGCATCCGGCAAGGGTTCAGCTATAATTCACTCTTTTAATTCAGCATGCCCTACCTGCTGGAAGGCAGAGTTTGATGATACTATGGAGCAGTCAAAGCTTGCGCTTGGCATAGGGCTGGGCGGCACAATGCCCTTTGAGCAGATAAATGGCAGGATTCGGCTTGCGCGCTATCCGGGCCCATATGATGGAAAAATTGATATTAATAGCGAATATGTGGAAGGAACCTTATGGCAACTGGAGGGTTTGGTTGAGAAAGGTCTTATGACTAAAGAGGAGCTTGATAAAATAAGAGCATTTTTGCTTGCTAAGAAACAGGCATTCTTTAATAGAGCGCTCCAAGAGATGAGTTTTAACGAGCCAGACGCTCCAGATGAATTTATGGAAGAATTAAGAGCAATGAGTAATGAAGTTATACAAAGTTTAGTCCTTCAGGTTGTGAATAGTCTGCCAATATCCAATTATGCTGAACAGTTAGATTCCGTAGATACACTTATTAAAGATTACGGAGTCTCGCCTGCTGACGTAGAAAAAATAATAGCCTTTAGGGTTGATCAAGGGGATTTTAACACTAAAGAGCAGTTTATTTCAGTAGCTGGTCAAGAGGCATTTGATGCTATTTTCAAAGTAGTTGACAGTAAACATACTTCTGATGAAATTTTAGGTATAGCCCATTCTCTCTTACGAGCAAGAACCCCTTCTTCTATGCCAACGTTAAATAAAGCCAAGACATCGCCATTTACAGCATTTGAGCACTTAGAGGATATGGTTAAAGGAGGCCTTGTTAGTCAAGGCGCATTTGATAAAATAAAGGAATTTTTTGCTGTTGATAGGGAAGGTAGGCCCCAGTATAGAAGGCCGCCTCTTAGTGCCCTGCTTCTTAAGCAGGGAAG
>CAYZNX010000137.1:0-3953 GCA_964479825.1 uncultured Planctomycetia bacterium
ACCAATAGCACGAGCTATTTACTATACATGTGTAAAGAGGGGAAAATTTTCAGCTGAGCGAGCATACCCCATTATGTGCCGTTATGTTATTTGCCCCTCATTAACCCACCGGTTACTCAAATTTTGAATTTTTAAGCAATATCCTCGCCAACTCCAGATCCTCTGGTGTTGTTATTTTTATATTACTGTACGAACCTAAAACAACCTTTGGCTTAACCCTAATATTCTCAACTAGCATCGAATCATCTGTTGCGTGAACCTTTTTTTTCTTGGCCCTCCTATATGCCCTCTCAATCAATTCTTTTCTAAATACCTGGGGGGTCTGTGCCTCCCAGAAATATCTCCTCTCAGGCGTATAATCAATACAGCCTCTTTTCCCTATCTTTTTCAAGGTGGATTTTACAGGTACGCCAACAACAGAAGCGCCAAATCTCTGTGCGGCCCTCAGAGAAGACTCTATTAAACTATCTGTAACAAATGGCCTTGCGCAATCATGTATCAGGACATAGTCTATATCTTTAGATATACCCTTTAAGGCATTAGAAACAGAATCCTGTCTCTTTCTGCCGCCTATTACAGCCTTCACTTTTTTAATTCTGTACCTCTTAACTATATCCTGCCTGAATCTATCTATCCTTTTTCTGCTTACAGCAACTATTATTTCGTAAATATGCCTGTTCTTTGAAAGCCTGAGCAAGGTGTGCGCAATTATTGGCTTGCCGCAGAGTTTTATATAAGGTTTATCTATCTTTGAGTTTATTCTTTTTCCCTTGCCAGCCGCAGGAACAATAGCCGCTACCCTCATCGCTTTGTCAATGCCGATTCTTCTTTATATCCTCTGGCAGCTTGGCAAATATCATTCTGCCTGCTGCAGTCTGCAGCACGCTGCCTACGACTACCTTCATGCCCTGTCCTATGAGCCGCCTGCCGTTTTCCACTACCACCATTGTACCGTCCTCAAGATATCCCACGCCCTGGTTGTATTCTTTGCCTTCCTTAATAAGCCGGATATCAAGGGTTTCGCCAGGCAACACAACAGGCCTCAGCGCATTCGCAAGTTCATTGACATTCAATACCCTGACACCCTGAATCTCGGCAATCTTATTAAGATTATAGTCATTTGTAAAAACCTTTGCGCCAAGGACCTTTGCAAGGTTAACAATCTTGGTGTCCACCTCTTTTATATCAGGAAAGTCTTCGTTGTGGATCTTTACATCTATATTTGGATTCTTTTGAAGCTTGCCCAGTATATCCAGGCCTCGTCTGCCGCGAGCCCTTTTCAAAGAATCCCCTGAATCTGCTATCTGTTGTAACTCCTTCAGTACAAATCGAGGTACAACAAACTTACCCTCAAGAAACTTTACGTTGCATATGTCTAATATCCTGCCATCTATGATGACACTTGTATCCAGTATGACAAGCTCATCCCTCTGATCTTGTCTTGAAAATTTAACGTATGGGACGATAATACTAAACTCATCCCTGCCGCGTATGGCCACTATCATCCCCAAATAGCAAAAGATTAACGTGAGCACAACGCGCAACGAATACAATATAGTCTCATCCAAGGGTATTAGCGCCAGGGTATCTGAAACCAACTTTGCCATTATAAGTCCGAATATTAATCCGAATACTGCTGATGAAAGCCCCCTCACAGAGACCTTTCTCATTGTAAACTCAAATAGAATTATTGAGGCTGCAACAACAAAACCAATCGCCGACCCAAAGATGCCAAAATCAGTATCCCCAACCTGTATAAAAGAGCCTATCTGAAAACCTATGACAATGCTGAGTATAATGAAAAAAATGCGTATGAATATTAATGTCATTTCTTTTTAACCTCCTTTGGCCTGTACAAAAGCTTCCATGGATTTTTCTTTATATCCAGGATCATCTCGTCTATATCATTATATAATTTATCGTCTGTCAAAAGACGGCCTATCGTCCCCTCTTTCCCTTTTGCAATACCTACCAGGTCTCTCAAGTCTGCAGTCAGAGACTCCATGTTAGAAATCGTATTCTTCAGCGAAATCCTCAACTCCTCGTCCCCGACTATCTTATTTATTGATTTTATCATGCTATCCAATTTGGCAATTGTCTCCTGCGTCCCTCTTGTCAATTCTTCTGTCGACACAGGATCCTGACCTCTAAGCGTATCGCCCTTCTTTAAAAGCCTCGCCTCCTTACTGCCCGGCACAATCTCAAGATATTTCTCCCCTAATAGGCCAAGCGTATTAATAGTTGCCTTTGCATCTTCATTTATCCAGGTGTTTTGCGACACCCAGATAAAAAGCTTGACCATAGGGCTATTCTCATTCTCATCAAAATAGACATCTATAGCCTGCACCTCGCCTATCTCCACGCCGGCATACCTTACAGGGGCCCCTACACTTATACCGTTAGCAAAATTGAAGATAACATCCAGCGTGTAACCGCGTTTGACACTGTAAAAATTACCAATAGAAAATACTATTACTGATAAAATGACAATTCCTATAAATATAAATATTCCGACTTTGAGTTCAAAATTTGACCTTGTAAACATTGTCATCCTCCATTTTGAAAGTAGATAGTAGCCAGTAGATAGTGCATAGTGTAAAAATTTACTGACTACTACACTGCAAAATTAGTTTTTAGCGGCAAAACTGTCGTCTTGAACAATAGAAAATCGAAATTAGACCGCAATTGAGCCTTTTTATTTTGTCTATTTTCTATTTTCGATTGCTCAATTGCTCTGTGCGCTGTCGTATTAAAAATTAATTTGACAGCGCACTAGTCTCCAGTAATAGGACCCTTGGATGCCCCTGTTATAAATTGTCTCACTACCCGGTCCTCTGTGCTTTTTATCTTGTCAGGGGGGCCAACAGCGACAATCTTTCCTTTATACAACATAGCAACCCTATCTGCAATCTTATAAGCACTGACCATATCGTGTGTAACTACTATAGATGTCACTTTCAATTTGTGGTTTAAGTCTATAATAAGGTCGTTTATCGCATCAGCCATAATGGGATCTACTCCTGTTGTAGGTTCATCGTATAAGATAATCTTAGGGTCATTACATATAGCCCGCGCTAAGCCTACCCGTTTTTTCATGCCGCCGCTAAGCTCAGCAGGCATCAATTCTTCTATGCCCCTCAAGCCTACGAGTTCCAATGCCCCTGCAATCTTCTCTTTCACCTGAGCCTCAGGCATGTCGGTATGTTCCCTCAGGGCAAACCCGACATTCTCGCCTACTGTCATAGAATCAAAAAGCGCTGCGCCCTGAAAAAGCATGCCAAAACTCAATCGCAGTATATCTAGCGATTTATCCTCCATTCTGGAGATATCATTATTATCAATTATAATCTGGCCAATGTCTGGTTTAAGTAATCCTATTATATGTTTTAAAAGGACGCTCTTCCCGCAGCCCGAGCGGCCTATGACAACCATCACCTCACCTGAATTGATTACCAGATTCAGGTTATCAAGGACCTTGTTGTCTCCAAAGGATTTTGAAAGGTTTATTATTTCTATCATGGGAACATGAAATAAAACAGCAGCGTAAACAGGCAATCCGCTGCAATTATCAAAATAAATGAGGTGACAACAGAGAATGTTGTAGCCTTGCCAACACCCTCAGCCCCGCCCTCTGTCCTGAAACCTTCATAACACGAAACAATACATATAATAACTGCAAATATAAATGCCTTAAAAAGCCCTGTAAAGACATCCTTGAATACCAAAGGGTCAAATGTCATTTTTATATAAATAGTAGGGCCTATAAGCAATTTGTAAACACCTATGAGATATCCGCCTATTATACCTATAAAATCCGCATACACTGCCAGGAGCGGAAGCATTACGCAAAGCGCCAGAAACCTGGGCACAACAAGATACTTAACAGGATTTGCGGCAAGTGTCTCAAGCGCATCTATCTGCTCTGTCACTTTCATAGTGCCGAGTTCTGCAGT
>CAYZNX010000138.1:0-3935 GCA_964479825.1 uncultured Planctomycetia bacterium
AAGCGAGCACGGGCGAGGTGGATTGGCAGACAGGACCCGCTGGCCTGTAGAAGCAACGCTACCCATGTTAACTCACCGATTACGACTTTTTGCAGATTTTTCTTGATACAGGAGGTGGAAATGAACTTACGCAAAACAGCTGGCATAATTGTATTTTCAGTTCTTTTAATTCTATCCTTTAGCAATAAGATGTCATTTGGAGAAATAGCAACAGACAAAAAATTCAGCATGGGTGCTGGCCCCATGTCTATCAGAAATCAAATGCCTCTATACCTTATTTTTTTACAGATGGCGCCTGAGAACGCAGGCGTGCGCGAGCATAAAAAATTTGAAATAAACGCAGACTATACTGTATCGAATATTACTGTGAGCGCCTTTACGCCAGCGACCTCACTTTATGATATTCAGATTGACCTGGAGGTCTCTAGGATTACGATTGATTTTAGATACGGGCTTTATAATAATCTAGAGATAGGATTGGAGCTACCGTACATAAGCTTGTCCAGCGGGTACCTTGACGGCCCGATAGAGTCAATAGAAGATGTTATTGACGCCCGGACCCCCCGCTCAAGAGAAAGGCAGGGGTCATATGAATTTGATTATACATTTAAGTACAATAATCAATTTCTAATCTATCAGAAACACTCTGTCGAAGGCCTTGGGGACATTGTGCTTAATTCCAAGTATCATTTGTTAAAAGAAAGGAGCTGGTTCCTGCCAAATATTTCTCTAAGGGCAGCGGTCAAGTTTCCGACTGCAGAGAAGAATGACTTATTAGGAAGCGGAGAGATAGATTATGGCATTGGATTGCTACTAGACAAATGTTTTTTTGGAAGGGCCTTTGTATACGCGGGGGCCAACGCGGTTATGATAGAGAAACCGAGTTTTTTTAGCGCCCTTGGGTTAGAGGAACAGATTTTTTCAGGGATGCTGGCCATAGAATATCTTTTTACAAAAAGATTCTCTCTTGTAACTCAGGTTACAGGAAATACTACGCCGTATCCTTTCACCGACACAAATCCGTTGGACAACGAGGCCTATGAATTAGGCATTGGACTTAATTATGCATTTAAGAAAGATACCGATCTTTTATATCATTTTGGAATCACAGAGAACATAAGCGCGGCCTCCAGTCCAGATGTGAGCCTGCATACAGGATTAAAATGGAGGTTTTAAAAAAGGGGGGATTATGGATTTCAATACACCAGAAGATCTGTTAGGGCCTGACAGCAAAAACAAGAAAACAAATATCCAGGTGTTTGATATGAGGAAATACCTTCTTCCTGTTATCGGAGGGTTTTTTATCTTATCGTTTATTTTTTCAGGCCTGTACTCAGTCGGTCCGGATGAGGCAGGCGTGATAAGAAGATTTGGACAGTATGTCCGCACAACAAACCCAGGGCTACATTTTAAGATCCCCTTGGGAATAGAAAAGGTAAGCAAGGTTAAGGTGCAGTACATTTTCAAAGAAGAATTCGGATTCAGGACGATAAGGCCTGGGATAAAGACCCAATATTCTGAAAGCGAATATTTTGACGAGTCACTCATGCTCACAGGAGATTTGAATGTCCTGGTTGTTGAGTGGATTATACAGTTTAAGATAAATGACCCGGCAAGGCTTTTGTTTAATATCAGGGACCCCAGGGAAACTATACGCAGTATATCTGAGGCAGTGATGAGGCAGATTGTCGGCGATAGTTCGGTTAGCGAGGCATTGACCACAAGAAGGATTGAGATAAATCAAGAGATGCAGGACAAGCTGCAGGAGATACTGGACTCTTATGAAAGCGGGATCCAGATAGTTACTGTAAAATTACAGGATGTCAATCCGCCTGATGAGGTAAAACCGTCTTTTAATGAGGTAAATGAAGCTAAACAGGAAAAGGAGAAGGTGATAAACGAGGCATGGGAGGCTTATAACAAGGCTATCCCTGCTGCAAAGGGAGAGGCAGAGAGAACTATCAGAGAGGCCGAGGGTTACGCCTTGAAGAGGATAAATTCTGCGAAAGGAGATGCAGCGAGATTTATTGATATATGGCTGTCATATAAGGATGCAAAGGAGGTTACGCGCAAAAGGCTATATCTGGAAGCGATGAACGAAATCTTGCCCAAGGCTGGACAAAAATACATAATAGATTCATCCCAGAGCATACTGCCTCTTTTTAAATTACAGCAGGAAGGAGGATTGAAATGAAGCTGGCTATAAATACTTTAGCGGCGTTTTTTGTATTAATGATCTTATTTTTTATAAGCGGTGTTCTTTACTTTATAGATGAGACACAGCAGGCAGTAATTACGCAGTTCGGTGACCCTATCGGCAGTCCCATAACAAAGGCAGGGATGCATTACAAACTCCCTTTTATTCAACAGGCCAATTATTTTGAAAAAAGGCTTCTTCAGTGGGATGGTAACCCGAATCAGATTCCAACAAAGGATAAGAGATACATCTGGGTTGATACTACCGCGAGATGGAAAATAAAGGATGCGCTTAAATTTATGCAGTCTGTAACAAATGAAAGCGGGGCCCATGCAAGATTGGACGATATAGTCGATTCAGCTACGAGAGATTATATAACGAACCACAATCTGGTTGAGGTCGCACGTAATTCAAACAGGATCATAGAAACCGAGGCCATCATTGCGCAGGATGAGATAACGGCATCGGATGAGGCCCTTGATAGAATAATAGTTGGAAGGGATGAGATAACCCGCGGGATACTTAAACAGGCCAGTGAGATAGTCCCGCAGTACGGCATAGAGCTTATAGATGTGAGAATAAAGAGGATAAATTATATTAAGGATGTCAGGGATAAGGTCTATGAAAGAATGATATCTGAAAGAAGAAGGGCTGCTGAGAAATACCGTTCCGAGGGCCAGGGTAAAAAAGCAGAGATATCAGGCCAGATGGCGAAAGAGCTGAATGGCATACGTTCAGAGGCTTACAAGACAGCCGAGGAGATAAAAGGGAAGGCTGACGCTGAGGCAATACGTATTTATGCAGATGCATACAATAGAGATCCGGAGTTCTACTCTTTCTTAAAAACGCTTGACACATATAAGAATACAATAGATAAAGATACAACAGTTGTTTTTAGTTCAGACAACGAGTACCTTGATTATTTCAATGCAACCAAATGATGCGATTGCAGACATTTATTTCAAGGGCAGGTATTTCTTCCAGAAGGTCAGCAGTAGATATAATAAGATGCGGAGGTGTACGGGTTAATGGCAAAAGAATATTTGAACCTTCCTTTAAAGTTAATCCTCAGAGGGATAAGGTCTTTTATAATGGCAGCCTGATAGCTCAAAGAGAAAAAATCTATATAATGTTTCATAAGCCCAGAGGCGTTGTTACGACAAAGAAGGATCGGTTTGCAGAGAAGACAGTTATGGATTACTTACCGCGGAGATACAAGCACGTTAATCCTGTAGGCAGGCTGGACAAGGACACTACTGGACTATTGTTGTTAACAAATGACGGCGAGTTGATAAATCTGATGACCCACCCCAGATTTAATATAGACAAAATGTATAAAGTGAGACTTGACAGGCCATTGCTCATCACGGATAAAGTCAGGATAGAAAGAGGCATTGAGCTTGATGGAAGGCGTACTGCCCCATGCAGGATAACGTTAAAAAATAGAAATATTATTGAGGTAATATTGCACGAAGGCCGGAAGAGGCAAATAAGGCGAATGTTTAAGTTGCTCGGTTATGAGGTATTAGGATTGGAAAGGACCATGGAGGGCCCTTTAAGTTTGGAAGGTTTACGGCCTGGTGCGTGGCGTTTTTTAACTAGGGAAGAGAAATCCGGGTTAATAAAAATTAAATGAGTAGTCAAGAAAAATCTAGCGCTTCGGGCAGAGACCTTAGTAACCGCTGAGTTATCAGGGGTAATATCGCTTCTCTAAGGCCAGCGGGTCCTGCCACCGCTG
>CAYZNX010000139.1:0-3919 GCA_964479825.1 uncultured Planctomycetia bacterium
GACAGGACCCGCTGGCCTTAGAGAAGCAATATTCCTCCTGTTAATTCCCGGGTATTAGGGGAGCATAAAATTTTACTTGCAATTAGTTCGGTTATTTCGTATCATTAATAAATATGTCTTTATAAGGAACAGGGAGGGGACTTGAGATTTAAGGTGGGTTTAGTAGGCTGTGGCAATATATTTCCTATGCACGCAGAGTCTCTGGCGAATACCGCTGGCGTAGAAATAGCTTCTGTGTGTGACATTCGTCCTTCCCTCGCACGTAAGGCAGCAAAAAAATATCAGTGCCGTTTTTATATAGATTATAAGAAGATGCTTGAAGAACAAGATCTGGATGCAGTCCATATCCTCACCCCGCATTACCTGCATCCTTCAATGGCAATCCACGCCTTACAGAACAAGATAAACGTCCTTACAGAAAAACCTATTTCAATCAATCCGCGTGATGGCGAAAAGATGATTAAGGCCGCCAGGGAAAATAGGGTGAGGTTAGGTGTTATCTCCCAGAATAGGTATAATCCAGGCTCGCAGCTCGTGAAGCAAAATCTCGCTAATGGAAGGTTAGGCAAGATTAAGGCAGCAAGACTCATTGTCTCTTACTACAAGCCAGACAGTTATTATAAGAAAAGTGATTGGAAAGGAAGGCTGGACAAGGAAGGCGGCGGCGTATTGATCGACCAATCAATACATTTTATTGATGTCCTGAGGTGGCTTATTGACGATGAGGTTGAGTATGTGGAGGCGACTACTGCGCGGAGGATGCATAAGTTTATTGAAGTAGAGGACCTGGCAGAGGGCGTGATTAAATTTAAGAAAGGCGCATATGTGTGCTTTTATCTGATAAATTTCTATTCGTTTGATTCGGATCCGGAGATTGAGATAGACTGCGAAAATGGCAGGGTTAAGATAATTAAGGATTCAGCCAGGATTGGTTTTTATGACAGGAGAGAACAACTTGAAGCTCATCCAAAGCCAGATGAATATATTGACTATGGCGGGAATAGAAGGGATTATTGGGGATTTTGCCACTGGATACAGATAAAGGAATTTTATAAGGCCATTAGAGAGGGCCGTGAGCCAGAGGTAAATGGCAAAGAAGCCCTTGAGACGCAAAAAATAGTGTGGAATATTTATAAGGCAGCTCGTGAAAGGAGGAGGATCAGGTTATGATTAAGGTAGGTATAATTGGTTGCGGAAAGATTACTGAGAGGGCAAGTTTACCAAACCTGATAAATTACAGGCATAGATGCAGGGTCGTGTGCCTGTGCGATACAGTAAGGAAGCGGGCTGAAGGTCTGGCAGAAAAATTTTCTTTAGATAATGTGGTTATTGTTAAAGACTGGAAAAGATTAGTAAGAAGAAATGATATAGATGTTGTCTTTGTAAATACCCCTAATTATTTACATGAGAGGATGGCTATAGAAGCTGCCAGGAATAGAAAACATATCCTTGTTGAGAAGCCAATCACTACTTCACTAAAGGCAGCGGATAATATGAAGAAGGCCGTGGACAAGGCCGGGGTTTTTTTAATGGTAGAACAGACTCATCGGTTTGACCCTGTCCATCAGGCAGCAAAAAGAATTATTGATGCCGGCATTTTAGGCAGGATTCATAACATTCGTGGCAGGATTGGACACGCCGGGCCAGAATACTGGTCAGAGGGGCAGGCTGATTGGTATTATGATAAGAGAAAATCTGGCGGTGGATGCATGGTTGATATAGGGGTTCACATTGCTGATTTAGTGCGTTGGTTTAAAGGGAAAAAGGTCGTTGAACTTTGTGCGACTATTCAGACATTGGAGAAGAAGTTACCAGTGGATGATAACGCCACGGTTCTCTTAAGGTTTGAAGACGGGACAAAGGGAGAATTTGAATGCAGCTGGACAACAAGGCCTTATGAGGTGCTGACCTATGTCTATGGTAGAGGAGGCAAGATGATTACCAGCATAGGCAGTCAGAGACCAGCAGTGCTGACACTGGCTAAGACAGGGAAGGGAGATGATCCAAACTGCACCCTCAAAGAAAATGACCTCAAGATTGGTCCTGGCTCCGGGTGGGAAAATGCTGTCCATTATTTTATTGACTGTATTCAGAAGAGGAGAAAGCCATTTGTCTCTGCTCAAGAAGGCAGGGAGACGCTTAAGCTGATACTTGCCGCTTATGAATCGAATAGGCGGGGCAGGTGGGTGAAGGTTTAGGGAGGTGACTATGAAACTCGGACTATGCAGTTGGTCATACCACAGGTCACTGGAATCAGGCAGGCTGGATTTCCCAGGACTTTTAAGGATATGCGCAAAAGAGCTCAAGTTAGGCGGCATAGATATCATTGCTGAGCACCTGCCCAGGCGGGATAAAGGCTCCCTGATTACCTATAAAAAGATGGCTACTGATTTACATCTGACGATCGCATGCCTTTCTCCGGGGAACAATTTTGGCAAACCAGCTAAAGAGGAAAGGAAAAAAGAGATTGACGCAGTCAAAGATTGGCTTGAGGCAGGATATGTCTTGGGCGCCCCTGTATTAAGGATATTTTCTGGATGGCCATGGCCATATGAGGATAAAGAAAGGCTCTGGCCGGCAATGGTAGACTGCATTAAAGAGTGCGAGAAGACTGCTAAAGAGACAGGCATAGTTTTGGCGATAGAGCCGCATAATGACGGAGGTTTTCTTCCTACATCTCAAGATACCCTGAGGCTCATAAGAGAGATAGATTCAGAATGGGTAAGGATTAATCTGGATACGGGTAATTATCAGGATGAAGATAATTATAAGGGGATTGAGGATACTATTATGTATGCCCCGCATATGCATGCAAAGGTTCATCATATAAGCGAGGATTGCAGGGCGCTCGACTTTGACTATGACCGGATATTTTCTATTTTAAAAAAGGCAGATTATCGCGGATTTTTTTCTTTAGAGTTTGAGGGCCAGGATATGCACAATCAGGATGAGATGAAATACATACCAAAGGCAGTGAAGATGCTGAAGGCATATGCCCAGAGATATGAAGTCTAAAAATAGCGTATTTCAAGAGCTGATCAGGCACAGATATTCATATTTATTTATTGCGCCGGCAGTAATATTATTCTGCATCTTTGTTCTTATCCCTGTCATTACTTCTTTTTTCCTGAGTTTCACTAAATACAATATCCTGAGCCCTCCTCAATGGGTAGGACTTGGTAATTACCGTCAGATCCTTTTTAATGACCTGCGGTTCTGGAAGGCCCTGCGCAATACAGCCATCTACGTGGCAGGCATAGTACCGGTAGGTATATCCATATCCCTGTCATTGGCAGTTGCTATTGATCAGAAGATAAAATTTAAGAATTTATATAAGACGATGTTTTTTATGCCTATAGTAACCTCGGTAATTGCCTATTCAGTAATTTGGAGATGGCTTTTTGCCGGAGAGAAATACGGACTTATCAACCATTGGTTGATAAGACTTGGCTTTAGGCCAGTTGATTGGCTGATGAACCCAACTTCTATACTTCCGGCTATAATGATTGTGGCCATATGGGGTGGCCTTGGCTATAATATGTTCCTGCTTCTTGCCGGACTTCAAACAATCCCGAATACCTTCTATGAGGCGGCTGAGGTGGACGGCGCCACTCCATGGCATAAGTTCTGGTATGTTACCCTGCCTTTACTTAGGCCGACATTAGTATTTGTGCTGATAATGTCAGTTATTAATTCTTTTCAGGTGTTTGAGCAGGTCTATATTATGACTGCTGGCACTAGTGAAGGAGTGGGTGGTGTCTTGGATTCTGGTTTGACCCTGGTTTCCTATCTTTATGAGAAGGGCTTTCAGAGATTTGAAATGGGATATGCATCAGCCATTGCCTATATTTTATTTGGAATTATTTTCGTGGTTACGTTGATTAACTTTAAGATCGGACGCTCACGGATTGAATACTAA
>CAYZNX010000140.1:0-3890 GCA_964479825.1 uncultured Planctomycetia bacterium
ACTTCTGATAAAGGCTACAGGATAGAGAGATTCATTAGAAGCCCCTATGCAGGAAGCACAGCCTATTTGCTTCCCTGCGTTTTTGGTTCGAAGAGCCAGTTTGATTTTGATTATCTCACAAATGTTATGACAAGGCCGCCCAAGCGCCAGATTGCAGATGAAATACACTCAAGCCTCTCTCCCGACCCGCATATTATAAGCGCTCCAGAGGACTCAGCGAGCGATTTTAAAGTTATAAATGAGCATAAACTTATCTTAAAAGACCTAATCGGCGGGCTTTTAAGCGCTGAGGAAGAAGTTTTAGAGAAGGATAGCGCTCTTACTGCAGAACATAGGCATTTCAGAATAAATGTCCAGTCAGAAAGAATTTCACTTACCCAGGCAGGCCTTAAAAAGGCAAGAGAACTCTTGCAGGCAAAGGGATATTCCGCTGATAAGATAGACGAGGCAATAAAATTATTCGGAGACAGCCTGCCTGTGAGTTTTGTGGTAAGCAGGATAATTATGGGATTAAAAGACAATCTTCATTATAAAATTGAGCTTGAAGACGATAACTTAGATGTGAAACTAACCCCTGAAGGAAGGAGATATATCCAGACATTACTGTGCCTTCCGGAGGGCCTTTTGGTGAGCGAGCTTCCCACATTTGAACACTTCATATACGCTGCAGTCGAGGGAAACTTCAAGTTTAAACTCATTGCAACAAGCGATGTTAAGATTAAACCCGTCCAACTTATAGATGGAAAACTGACGGTAGATTCAGCCACTACAGAATGGGTTGTATCCGGGGTATATGACAAAGACGGAAAACTTACAGGGGTCCATGTCGCAGGCGTCAACAATAAGACAGGCGAAATAATGATAGGCCATAGGTTCTCTTCGGATATCCAGTTATTTCTGGCAATAAAGGCGCTCTTTACAGAAGATAATATAGTTCCTCAGGAGCTAAAGACAATGGTAGAGTTATCCGCTGACCAAGATGTATTTAACCAACTGACAGTTCCAGGTTTTATGGGTATGTATGACGCCGCAAGGAACGGTCTTTCTGCAACGCCATGGTCTTCGGATATAGAGAAGGATGAATACAGGGCAACACTTGGGCTTGAGCCTATCAGCGTTCACAGCGACCAGGTTTCCGGAATGGTTAGATTAAACCCTGCTGTGTATCGTAAGGTTAGTGATGAGAATACGGGCCAGATAGCCAGGATACTAAAGGAGATAAAAGCCCATTCACAAGGATTGAGTCAAAGTTATAATTCCAAGGTTGATTTAGGAGGCGGTATCCATATTATGTGCTATAGCACAGGCCATGCAGAGGCTATGCATACAATCCTAAAGCCTCTCTTAGAACAACAGGGTTACACGGTAAGGCTTATCACTTCAAAGAACAAGGATGACCTGGATGCGACCCAGAACCTTATGGGTAATTACAGGACAATAACTATAAGCGATACGATATTAAACGTAGGCGTAAACCCGAAGGCATCAAATTTTAAACTAACAGAGAAAGGCGAGAAATCAGGTATTAAGTTAGAAGAGGTTTATGGTATGAGCGCATCCGGCATACAGAGACTTCTGGATGAGAAAATGATTGAAGCATCCAGAGAAGTCCTGCCGGATGATATGCTCCAGATAGAAGCAGGGATACCTGAAACTGAGAAAGAGAGAATACAGGCACAGGGAAGGCTTGCCCGCCAGGATAAGACAGGCACAACTATAGCAATAATTGCGCTTGAGAATGAAAGGGCATTTGCCCAGCTGAACAAGGAATTATGCGAGAAGCTGTTTGCGCTCTCAGGGGTAGATGAGGCTGCAGACCTTATGAGCACGCCATTCGGGCCTCAGCTTCTTTCTGCAATCAGCCTTTCCTATAGCCTTCATACAGGTATGAGTTCTGCCCAGAGAAGGTATTTTGCCAAATTCGAGGCGCCTGTAAAAATTGCCCAAAAAGCAAGAGCTGAGTTTATACACTGGCTTACAAATATGCCTGAGACTGAATTAAAGAACTACCTGAAAGGGCTTATTGAAACCGCATTAAATGGAACAATTCAACTCTATACCACTGAATCGCAGGTAAGATTAGCCGTTATTGAAGAAATGACTGCTTTAATCGCCAAATACACAACCATAGGCGATATAGATCACTGGAACTTAGAAGGACTGAAAAAAGAACTGATAGGCCTATACGGGCATAAGGAAGAAATAGAAAATAGATTTGATAATTTTGCGGCATATTTAAAAACCCATCCAAAGATTTCTCCTGCTCAGGCAAGGCAGGAGCTTATGAAGAGTTTAAGGGCTATGGTTGACAGCTTTGGAAAGGATATTATCGTTAATGCCGGCGCAACTCTTTTAAGGAATAAACTCGCTCAGCTTGGCGTAAGACTGCCTGAGGGTGATTTGACATCTTATACTGCCTTATATACACAGATGTTTAACCGTGAAAATACCAGACTACAGGAGGTATTATTACAATATGCCCTTACTCATTTTGAAAATAATATCGCTCCAAATATAGTTAAAGCAAGAAAACTCCTGATACATACTATATACGACCAGGATATGAAACTATTCGGAGGATTTTATCTAAAGGCTATGAAAGAACTAAGGGAACAGGCGCAGACCCTTCTTGGCCACACAGACCCCTTCCTGGTGTATAACACACAGGCGACAGCGGTATTTGAGGAGTATCTATCAAGAAGGCCCGCAAGTATTGCAGGTGCTGTTTTTAATACCCCATTTAGCGAAAAGACAATGCTGGACGCTATGCAGGAGGCAGAAAAACAGGCGAAAACAATAAGAGGATTTATCTCGGGCTGGCTTAACCAGGTTGCATTGGCGCCAGCAGTAAAAATAGCACAGCCAGAAAAACCAGCCGAATTAACAGCTGATGAACTTCAGAGATTTGCGAGTAATGCTCTTAGCGATGAAACCCTGCGCAGGAAAAGCCGTATTGCAGGCGCATTTAACAGGAATAAAGATGTTCCTCTTTCCTGGGAGTCATATGGAACTTCCTCAAGTCCGGTAACGGTGGTTCTTATGCGTCGCGGCAGAATATCCCAGGAACTGATAGACCAGTTTAAATCCATCGTAAGCAATGCCGTAACAGGCGCCCAGATAGTTCTGGTTTTTGAACCCGAAGAAGACAAAGGTTTAACGGGCGCAGACAGGCTTAATGTATCGAAGGTATATTCTCTTATTAACGCATACAAGCTGACAGGAAAAGAGGTTTTAGTCTATAGCCGTTTTAAAGATGGCCTTGGTTTGTTGTCAAAAGGGGAATTAGTTACTTCTGTATCAGCAAGGTTAGGCATATGGGTCTCAAGCCACTCTATACGTCTTCCGACAAACAGAAAAGAACTTAAAGAAGCGCTTGAAAATCTCACAACCCGCATTAGATATTCAGTGCGCACCTTCGAGCCAAAGACTGCCTTTGCGCTCTTCTCGGCAGTCCTTATGTCCTTCAATATGATATTCAGCACCTGGCAGCAGGGCATAGCTACATTTAATTCTGCGCAATTTGCAACAAGGCAGATGGAAACGCAGGCAGCCAGTCCTCCTGCCAAGCCAGTAGAAATATCCGATGAAGCCCTTAGGCCATATGTGAAGGAATACCAGACTGCCGCGCAGGCGCCTGTGCCTGTTGCGCAAGAAGAAGTTGTCAGCCCTGACGTATCTAAACCCATATTAGCCCAAACACCCGAAGCAAGAGAGAGGCAGGAAACCACCCAAGCAGTTTTGCCCGCATATGTGTCTCCTGCGCTGCCATCCGTTACTGCAGGCGGCTCACCGCCACCACCGCCTGAAAAACAGAATGCATTCCAGCAGTTCTGGGCTTTTGTGACAACCTCTTTTAGCACTAATACTAATATTGCTTCTGCCTACACAGG
>CAYZNX010000141.1:0-3848 GCA_964479825.1 uncultured Planctomycetia bacterium
GGGATATCGGTGGCTATGTCCAAGATGCAAAGAAGGCAGTCAGGGAGGGAGTTAAGCTTCCAGCAGGATATTCAATTACATGGAGCGGGCAATACGAATATATGGAGCGGGTAAAAAAGAGATTAAGCATCTTTATCCCTTCCACTCTCTTGGCTATCTTTATCTTATATTATTTTAGTTTTAAATCAGTTGTTTCAGTACTTTTTATAATACTGGCTATGCCCTTTACTGCAATAGGCGCTATCTGGAGCATAAGATTACTCGGATATAATATGTCTATCGCAGTCTGGGCAGGGATGATGGAGGTAATAGGTATTGGAGCAGCCCTTTGCGCATTAATAACCACTTTTATCAGCGAAGCCTATGAGAAATGGAAAGAGGCGGATAGAATAAAGACAATGGATGACCTTTATGCGGTTATAGCAGAGGGTGCATCGCGTGCGCTACGGCCTGCTATGATGACCTGTTCAGCGGATATCCTGGGGCTTATGCCTGCATTGTGGGCAACCGGAATTGGCGCAGAGTTTTTGAAGCGCTATACCGCTCCTATTATATTTGGGCTATTTAGCGCGCTGGCACTTTCGCTTATTATTCTGCCCACATTTTATGTTATCTGGAAGGGCGATTTCGGAATTTTGAAAAAGAAAGTCACAGACAAATGAAAAACTGGTGGCAAATAGATGTTCCGGAAGCAGAAAAGTCGCTTAATACTAATTTATCCAGCGGTCTTTCTTCCGGTGAAGCTAAGATTAGGTTAGATAAATTCGGCCCTAATCAGTTAAAGGAGAAAAAGAAGAAGACACCTTTTATGATGTTTCTCGACCAGTTCAAGGACTTCATGATCCTGGTGCTCATAGCAGCGGGAGTTGTTTCTGGAATAGTTGGCGAACCCAAGGATACCATAGCCATCATAGTCATTGTGGTTTTGAATGCGATTATTGGTTTTGTTCAGGAATACAGGGCAGAGAAGGCAATGGCGGCTCTGAAGATGATGGCTGCGCCAGCCGCAACTGTTTTAAGGGACGGGATGCCAGCCAATATTCAGGCTTCTGAGCTTGTCCCCGGAGATATAGTCCTCCTTGAGGCAGGCAAGGTCGTGCCAGCAGACATGAGGCTCATAGAAGTTGCTCAGCTTAAGGTTGAGGAGGCACCGCTCACAGGTGAATCAGTGCCTGTAGATAAACAGATCAAGACACTTCACGATGAGACGGTTCCTCTTGGAGACAGGAAAAATATGGCGTATAAAGGCACCACGGTATCATACGGGAGGGGTGCTGGGATTGTTGTAGCTACAGGGATGAAAACAGAATTAGGAAATATAGCAACAATGCTTCAGGAGGAAGAAGAAGTCAAAACACCTCTTCAGAAGAGGCTTACAAAGTTTGGGCAGAGGCTTGCTCTTGCTGTCCTTGCCATATGCGCAATAGTCTTTGTTGTAGGCCTGTTTAGAGGAGAACCGCCAGCTTTAATGTTCCTTACGGCTATTAGCCTTGCGGTTGCCGCAATACCAGAGGCATTACCGGCTGTTATTACAATCTCCCTTGCCCTTGGCGCGAAGAAGATGGTCAAGCAGAACGCCCTCATCAGAAAGCTTCCGGCAGTCGAAACCCTCGGCTCTGTTACCTATATATGCTCTGATAAAACAGGCACACTTACGCTGAATAAAATGACTGTCGAGGAGATATATGTGAATGGAGAAATAGTTAAAATGGGAAAGTTAAAGGTTAAAAGTGAGGAAGCAGCCCCGTCCTTACGAACAAGGGCGGGGTCAACTCTATTCAGAGCTATGGCACTTAACAATGATGCTGCGGTGGATAAAGATGGCAAGATCATTGGCGATCCTACAGAAATAGCCCTTTATATGGTTTCTGAGGAGGCGGGTATTAGGAAGCGCGACCTCCTCGCAAGGTATCCTCGATTAGATGAAATCCCTTTTGACTCAGACAGAAAATGCATGACGACTTTTCACAGAGACCCGGAAGGTGGAATTATATCTTTCACTAAAGGGGCCATTGAAGCCTTGATAGATAAATCCACCGGCATGTTAACAACCGAGGGCGTAGAGGCTATAGACGAAAAAGAGATTCGCCAGGTAAATGAAAGGATGGCTGCCGATGGGCTGCGTGTGCTGGGAATTGCTATGAGGAGATGGGATAACTTGCCTGTGGCTATGGTGCCAGAGAATGTTGAGACAGAACTTTCAATTTTGGGGCTTGTCGGGATAATGGATCCACCAAGAGAAGAGGCAGGGGAGGCTATCGCCCTTTGCAAATCGGCTGGTATAAGTCCGGTGATGATTACCGGAGACCATCCCATAACAGCAAGGGCAATCGCAAAGAGGCTTGGCATAATAGACGATAGTCATGGGATTGTCACGGGCAGAGAACTTGAGCAGATGCCGATTGAAGAGTTTGAAAAGAGAGTCGAAGACATAAGGGTGTATGCCAGGGTAGCGCCTGAGCAGAAGCTCAAGATTGTGAAGGCGCTCCAGAATAAAGGACAATTTGTTGCCATGACCGGAGATGGTGTAAATGATGCCCCTGCCTTAAAGAGAGCTGATATAGGCATTGCTATGAGCATAACCGGTACTGATGTCTCAAAAGAGGCAGCGCATATGATCCTTATTGATGACAACTTCGCAACAATAGTCAAGGCAGTGAAAGAGGGAAGGAGGATATTTGACAATATACGCAAGTTCATAAAGTATACAATGACCAGCAACTCCGGTGAAATTTGGACGGTATTCCTGGCGCCCTTTCTCGGGCTCCCTATCCCGCTTTTACCAATACACATCCTCTGGATCAACCTTGTTACCGACGGCCTCCCAGGGCTGGCCCTTGCCGCTGAACCGGCAGAAAAAGGCATTATGCAGAGGCCCCCGAGGCATCCTCAGGAAAGCATATTTGCGCATGGGCTGGGAACCCATATTATATGGGTGGGCTTACTTATGGGCGCTGTTTCACTTTTTACGCAGGCATGGTCAATTAAAACAGGCCATGCGCACTGGCAGACCATGGTTTTCACTGTGCTGTGCCTTAGCCAGATGGGCCATGTGCTTGCAATACGGTCTGAAAGTGAATCTCTTTTTAAGCAGGGTTTTCTCTCTAACCTGCCGCTGGTTGGCGCTTTTGTTCTTACCTTCGCTTTGCAGATGGCAACAATATATGTGCCATTCTTGAATCCTATATTTAAGACAGATCGTTTGAGCATTGGCGAACTTGTTTTTACGCTTTTCTTGTCGTCTGTGGTATTTTTTGCTGTGGAAATAGAGAAATTGTGGAAGAAGAGAGGCCATGTTCCTAAAATAGTTGTGGTAAGAAGCGGCCTCAATTAAACTATTTAACCAAAAAGGATATTCTTCATAATTTAGAAGGTAGGTTTTCTATGGCACGCAATTACATTCGTTGGTTGATCAGGCCGGTAGCCCACTGCAAAGAAGGCTGTGGAAAGGTGTCCCGGGTATGACGTTAAACTGTCTAATCAATCTTATGCTAAATGAAACACTGAAGGAGGCGGTTTAAAATGTTGTTTCTGAAACTCAGAATGTGGCTTTTGGTGGCTATTCTGTTTAGCATCATTTATGCGGTTATCGTCGTTATTGGCTCTTCTCTGGGGTTGAATAATTTTATTTTTACCTCGGGGTATCGCTGGTAATGATGTTTATCCAGTATATGATTGGCCCAAAGATTGTGGAATGGACTATGCGCGTAAGATACGTTAAGAGACAGGAATATCCTAAGCTTTATCAAATGACTGAATCTTTATTTAAGATAGGAGTGTTTACTAATAAAAAGTTAATTTTAGCAACGGGGGTGTCATTCTTATTACAGATGGCAGCGGTCTACGTG
>CAYZNX010000142.1:0-3845 GCA_964479825.1 uncultured Planctomycetia bacterium
CTTAACAAGCTGAGGTGCGAGGCAGTCCTTATTACGCTTGGTGAAAACGGGATGCAGCTTTTTGAAAGAAATGGCCGTGTTACGCATATACCTACAGTGGCACAGGACGTGTTTGATGTATCAGGCGCAGGCGATACAGTCATAGGCGCATTTACGCTTGCCCTTGCCTCAGGCGCCAACATGATAGAGGCGGCCCACCTATCGAATTTTGCGGCGGGTATTGTCGTGGGGAAGGTCGGCATTGCTGTAGTAACACAAGAGGAGCTGCTTTCAAAAATAAAATAACTTCACATTTTAAGCAATGCTTATTTTGTGAAGTTAGGAAGAGCGGAGGCGGAATTTATTTATGGAGACAATAGGCATAATCCCAGCCAGATATGGCGCGACAAGATTTGAAGGAAAACTCTTAGCGGATTTCTGCGGTAAACCCATAATTCAGCACACGTGGGAGAATGCCAAGAAGTCTAAATCTATAGAGGACCTTATAATAGCGACAGATGACAAACGTATCTATAATGCCGCCAAAGGATTCGGTGCGAATGTTATATATACCTCAAAGGCCCATAAAAGTGGTTCAGATAGACTCACGGAGGCTATTGCTTCAATTGATACTCAGGTTGTAGTAAATATCCAGGCAGATGAGCCGCTTATACATCCATCAATGATAGACGATGTAGTAGGCCCGCTTCTAAAAAGCAAGGATATACAAATGGCGACGCTATGTCATAAGATTAAAGAGGAATACGAACTTTTTGATAAGAATATAGTAAAGGTTGTAATGGATAGGATGGGTTTCGCATTATATTTTTCCCGCTCGGTCATACCTTATAAACCACGCTCGACGAACAATGGGCATAAGATAAGTAGCCACTATAAACACATTGGTATTTATGCATATACAAAAGATTTTCTTTTTATATTTAAGAGCCTCCCGCAATCCAAGCTTGAAAAGATCGAGAGATTGGAACAGCTCAGGGTCCTTGAGAATGGATATAAAATCAAGGTCATAGAGACCAGATTCGATACTATCGGGATTGACACCCCAGAGGATTTAGCGAGGGCGATAGAGAAGATAAAAGGATCAAAACAACTTAGTTTTTTGTAATATAGTAATATAATGCCGAAATATATCTTTATAACAGGTGGAGTAGTTTCAAGCCTGGGAAAAGGCATAACCTCTGCCTCCATAGGAAAACTTCTTGAATCCAAGGGTCTTAAGATAACCATCCAGAAGTGCGACCCGTATATAAACGTAGACCCGGGCACCATGAATCCCTTTCAGCATGGCGAGGTTTACGTGACTGATGACGGCGCTGAGACAGACCTTGATTTAGGTCATTATGAGCGCTTTACCAGTGCGCCGATGGGGAAAGAAAACAATGTTACCACCGGCAAGATTTACCATTCTGTTATTTCAAAGGAACGTAGAGGCGATTACTTAGGTGCGACTGTCCAGGTAGTCCCTCACATAACCAATGAGATTATTTCCCATATAAAGAAGGTTTCTGCTGGCAAGGATATAGATATAGTTATTTGCGAGATAGGCGGGACAGTAGGAGACATAGAAAGCCTTCCTTTCCTTGAGGCCATAAGACAGTTCAAACAACATTTAGGCAGGGGTAATGCTATTAATATTCACCTCACGCTCGTCCCTTATATAAGGGCTGCGCAGGAGGTCAAGACAAAGCCTACTCAGCATAGTGTCGGTAAGTTAAGAGAAATCGGTATGCAGCCGGATATATTGATCTGCAGGACAGAGAAACCTCTTTCTAAAAAGGTTAAGGAGAAGATAGCGCTTTTTTGCAATGTTGATGAGGATGCAGTTATAGACGCGCCTGATGTAAAAGATATATATGAGGTCCCGCTTTTATTTCAAGAGCAGGGACTGGGGAAGATTATCTTGAGGCTTCTGGACCTGAGATACAGGGAGGGAGATCTCACTGAGTGGCGCGACAAGGTTGTCAGAAGGGCACTTCATCCGTCTGACAAGGTTTCCATAGCAGTGGTCGGAAAGTATATAGAACTTAACGACGCGTATAAATCCATTTATGAGGCGCTCAAGCATGCAGGCGTAGCAAACGACGCAAAGGTGGATATAAAGAAAATTGATTCCGAATATATAGAGGAAAAGGGCATTGACAAATTCCTGAAAGAAGTGGATGGGATCTTGGTGCCTGGCGGATTTGGCGTACGCGGCATAGATGGTAAGGTGTCAGCCGTAAGGTTTGCAAGAGAAAATAGGGTTCCGTTTTTTGGAATATGCCTCGGCATGCAGTGTTCTGTTATAGAATTTGCAAGAGGCGTCTGCCGCTTAAAAAAGGCCAATTCAACTGAGTTTGATAAAACAACGCCTTATCCTGTTATAAGTCTTCTTGAAGAACAAAAGAGGGTGAAGGAGATGGGCGGCACTATGCGTCTTGGCGCGTACCCGTGTAAATTGAAAAAAGGCACCCACGCTTATGAGGCCTACGGAAAGGAAAGGATATCGGAAAGGCACAGACACAGGTATGAATTTGATGCACACTATAAACGCAGCATGGAGACGCAGGGTCTTGTAGTTTCAGGGACATCTCCGGATTTACGATTAGTAGAGATAGTTGAGGTCAAGGAACACCCAT
Source organism: uncultured Planctomycetia bacterium (assembly GCA_964479825.1). GTDB lineage: Bacteria > Omnitrophota > Gorgyraeia > Gorgyraeales > Gorgyraeaceae > CAYZNX01. The sequence goes on from CAYZNX010000142.1 coordinate 2,619, forward strand.
GGTTTGTAGCTTGCCAGTTTCATCCTGAATTCAAGTCAAAGCCGGATAATTGCCATCCATTATTCAGGGATTTTGTACGTGCGTCATTATCCTATAGAAAGCAAAAAGAACAAAAGAGATGACAAGAGAAATAAAGATAAGGGATATAAAAGTAGGCGGCAGTAATGGACTGGTCTTGATAGCCGGCCCTTGCGTAATAGAAAGCGAAAAAGAGGCATTCACGCACGCTAAAGATATTAAAAATATTTGTAAGAGGCAGGATATACCTTTTATATTTAAATCAAGTTATGATAAGGCAAATCGTTCGAGCCTAACTTCATACAGGGGGCCTGGCCTTGATATAGGGCTTGGAATATTGGCCAGGATCAAGAAAGATTTAAAGGTTCCTGTTTTGAGCGACGTTCATTGCAGGTCAGAGCTTGATAAAGCAAAAAAGGTTTTGGATATAATCCAGGTGCCTGCTTTTTTGTGCCGGCAGACTGATTTTATTTTAGAGGTTGCAGGGACAAAAAGGGCGGTGAATATAAAAAAGGGCCAATTCCTGGCGCCATGGGACATAGAGAACATAATTAAAAAGGTAGAATCTACCGGAAACAGGAATATTATTATAACGGAACGAGGCACTGTGTTTGGATACAATAATCTGGTGAGCGACATGCGTTCCTTAGAGATAATGCGCTCATTCGGATATCCTGTTATTTATGATGCTACTCACAGCGTCCAGCTCCCCGGGGAGAGAGGGGTGTCTTCCGGTGGAGAGAGGAGATTTGTACAAGGGCTTTCGCGTGCTGCAGTTGCCATGGGTTGCGATGGGTTATTTATAGAGGTTCATAATGCCCCGGACAGGGCGGCCTGCGATGGCCCAAACATGATTGACATCAAGGCCTTGGAAAGATTATTGAGGTATGTAAAGAAGATAGATAGTATTGTAGTAACCGGTGGATCAAACAGGGGATGGGGGAATTAACCCTTCGGGTTTCATGCCTCTATCGCTTCGATAGGCCGTAGATCTTATAGAGTTGCGGAAGACCAAGTATCTTGGATATGTTACCGCAACGGTTCGGCATGGAACCTGCAGCAATGTTATAGTGCAGGCAGGTTTCATTGCGTTGACGATGATAGCACCCTTTCGGGTGCTATCCAAATATAACTTCACATTTTCTGCAATGCTTATTTTGTGAAATTAAGGTCGGGGCATGTTAAGAAAACGCGCAAAACAGGTTCTGA
>CAYZNX010000143.1:0-3824 GCA_964479825.1 uncultured Planctomycetia bacterium
CGATAGAACTTAAGGCGGTCTGGTCAGGGGGGATGAAGATCCTGGAAAAGATAGAGAAGAATGGCTATGATGTATTTAATAAAAGACCGGTAATTACGATGTTTGACAAGGTGAAAATCTTGTCAAAAGCCCTTATCTGGGGACACCATACTTAATTCATTGTGAATTAAGTATGGTGTCCCCAGATATCCAAAGATGCAACAAAGTTATAAAATTACCAGAGATAGTAATTCCAACTTCTATTACTCCTTCTTCTCTCTCCCTTCTAAAAAACGTAAGGCACTTTATGCAATATACGCCCTCTGCCGTTGCCTCGATGACGTGGTTGATAAGGCATCAAACAGACTTGAGGCGTCAGAAAATCTCCTCAAATGGACAACAGAGATAATAAATATGTTTGAGGGGAGACCTGTCCACCCTGTCATAATTGAACTTAAACCCTATGTAGAAAGATACTCTATCCCTCAGAAATATTTTTTTGAACTTATCAAGGGTGTGGAGATGGACTTAACAATAGATAGATACAATACCTTTGATGACCTGCATAAATATTGCTACAGGGTGGCCTCTGTGGTTGGATTAATCTGCACAGAGGTCTTCGGCTATAAAAATGCACCGACTTTAGGATATGCTGTGGACCTCGGCATTGCGATGCAGCTTACCAATATCCTCAGGGATATAAAAGCAGACGCCTTAAATGGACGTATCTACCTACCACAGGAAGATCTGAAAAAATTTGGGTATACAGAGGAGGAACTCCTTTCCTCGAAGTATAATCAGGCCTTCGTTGAGATGATGCGTTTTGAATGTGAACGTGCACGGGGCTTTTACAAAAGGGCGGGAGAGACCCTTCCGAAGGAAGACCGTAGATCTATGGTGGCAGCAGAGATCATGCGTGCCATATACAGTCATCTCCTTCAGAAGATAGAATCTGTCGGCTATGATGTGTTCTCCAATCCTGCAAAACTGTCGAAGCTCCAGAAGATCTCTATCGCTCTTAAAACGTGGGGTAAAAATAGATTCGGAGGATAAAAATCCCCTCTCCCTCAGGGAGAGGGATAGAGCCTGCCCCGAACTTGTTTCGGGGGTGAGGGTGGGGTTATTTTTGAATGAAAAAAAAGGTCATCATCATAGGCGGAGGTTTTGCCGGCATGGCGGCATCTGCAGGGCTCGCCTTATCCGGTTTTTCCGTAACCCTCATCGAACAACGTAGATATCTGGGCGGGAGGGCATACTCATTCATAGATAAAAATACCGGCCTTGAGCTGGACAACGGACAGCACATACTCATGGGATGCTATGAAAATACCCTCCGTTTTTTAAAGACCATCGGGACCATCGACAGGCTATACACTCAGGATAACCTGCAAGTTGATTTTCTTGATGCCAAAGGTCATGCATACAGATTAGAGTGTCCCTCATTGCCAGCGCCCATACATGCATCTTCAGGAATCTTGCGGTTCAATGCCCTGAGTTTTTCAGAGAGATTCAAAATGCTGAAGGTGGCAAAGGATGTGTTACTTAATAACGTAATCAACCCGTTGATGGATTGTGCTGGGGATTGTACTGTCAGCGAATGGCTTGAACAACTTGGTCAGGGCAGAGAATCCCGGAAGACATTCTGGAACATCCTGACCTATGCAGTCATGAATGAAGAACCGGATAAGGCGTCTGCATCCCTCTTTAAGACGGTCCTCAGAAAGGCCTTTTTTACAGACCGCAAAGGGTCAAGGATTGTGATCCCTGCGGTCCCTTTATCCAGGCTGTTTGTAGAACATGCTGAAGATTACATTAAGAACCATGGTGGAATTATAGAGAAAGGATGCCCCGCATCGGAGATTATGATAAAGGATAGTATGGTTTCCGGGATAAGATTGCGGGATGGGAGGGTATTGAAGGGAGATTTTTATATAAGCGCTGTTCCTTACTATTCCATAAAGAGATTATTATCGCAAGATGTAATAGTTAAATATTCTTCTTATTTTAATGGTATCAGTGAGCTGAAGCCTTCTCCTATTATATCTATTCACCTGTTGTTTGATAAATCTATAACGAACTATCCCTTTGCTGCATTTATAAATTCTCCGATCCAGTGGATATTTAATAAAGAGATGATCTATAAAGATAATGCCTATCGAGGTCTATTTTCCCTTGTAATAAGTGGCGCTCATTCTTATTTAAAATGGGGTAGCGAAAAACTATTAGAGATGGCATTTGCGGAACTTAAAAAGATATTTCGAGAGACTAACTCAGCGAGGCTCCTCTACAGCAGGATAATCAAGGAGAGATCCGCTACATTCTCCCCTGAACCTGGAATAGACAAATATAGATTGCCCCAAAAGACACCCATAAGTAACCTCTTTCTCGCAGGTGACTGGACGGATACAGGGCTGCCGGCCACGATAGAAGGGGCTGTTCTCAGTGGATATAGATGTGCAGAGCTGATTAAAGCGGGATAGAGTAATTTTCTAACTACGCCCTTATCCTTAAGATGCCTTTTCAAGACGCTCAGCGACCCAGACCTTGATGAAAATCCACTTTGATCGAGGGTGCAGTCAGCAGTGGATGCCGGTGTGCAGAGATGATAAAAGCTGGTGACTGTTTCTTTTTCTGGATTTTCAGATAGGATTATGATAAAAATTACTTTAAAAGATTGGCTGAAAGGTTTTATAGCATGACTGTCGTAAATAAACTTAGATTGTCTTCTTTAGAAGACCAGATATTAAGATACTTTGTTATTCTTCTGGAAAAGGAGTTTTCAGAAGCTGTACAGGTAATTGTCTTTGGATCACGGGCGCGTGGTAATTCTTCAGAAGAGAGCGACCTGGACATAGCTGTTATTCTGGCCGCTCCTGAAATCCATCTGAATATCTGGAAAAGGATATGGGATATCAAATGGAGGGTCCTTGAGTCCTTTGATGCTGAAGAATTCCCATTTTCATTAAGCCTTATAACATGGGATGATCTTATGTCACGGAATACCGGTTTAGAACTGGTTATAAAATCAGAAGGGAAAGTTTTATGGAAAAGGAAGAATTATTAAAGGCAGAACTGGGATTGGTAGAAGAAAAGTTGATGGCCTTTAGAGATGATTACGCGGGCAGTCGTTGGGGAAATGGGACTGTTAATCTTTATTTTGCATTGGAGCACCTTGTAAAGTCGCTTCTTGCAAGCGTAGGTATGGAGGCAAAGTCTCATGAAGGGGTAAAGATACTCTTCAGTATGCACTTTATTAAGTCTGGTGCTGTACCTTCTAAGGTAGGGAGATATCTGGGAAACCTCTATGATAGAAGAGTAACTGCTGAATACAGTCCACTACGCAGAAGTGAATTCACAAAAGAAGAATTAGAGACATATCTTGAATGGACTATTGAGTCTTTTAAAGAGGTTTTGCCTGTGCTGAAAAAAAATAATATAGACACAAGTAAGATAGATTCAATCCTTAGTGATTTGTCTACTATGGCCGCAAAAGAGTGATTACGCAATGAGGGACTATCAGGCCTTTCTTAGGGATTTTAACCCTTTCAAATAATCCTCATACTCCAAATTTGCTTCAACACCATGTTCCCTAAATATGTCCAACATTATAGAAAATAGGGGGAATGTTAAATTTTCCGTCACTTTTAAGGCCCTTTTAAGGACAGCAAGGGGTCTTTTTAAGGAGACTACCCCAAGAAAAACTCTTGTATTTCAATAAGCTAAGACAAAAAGGATATCTGTTAAATTTTCCGCCAGACTTTCTGGCTTTTTAGGCCAAAAATGTTAAGTTTTTTGTCATACTAAACCTTGATTCCGTTCCTCATCATCTGGTCAAATTATTCTCT
>CAYZNX010000144.1:0-3760 GCA_964479825.1 uncultured Planctomycetia bacterium
AACTTGCGTATGCATTAAGTGCGATAAAAGAGCAAAGAGCAAAGGGCTAAGAGCAGAGAAAACTTTTCTTTGCTCTACGCTCTTTGCTCTTAGCTCTATGCTAAATAAGGAGGCATAAAATGGCTGATGAAAAGAAGATTCAGGAGATGCTCGGTACGATTGAACAGATGTCTGTTCTTGAGCTTTCAACCCTTGTCAAGGCGATTGAAGAAAGGTTTGGCGTGACGGCCCAGGCACAGGTTGTTGCGGGGTCGGCTGCGGCTCAGTCACCTGGGGCAGTTAGCGCTCAAGAGGAAGAAAAGGCTACATTTGCAGTGGTTCTGGCCTCGTCAGGGGATAAGAAAATCCAGGTCATAAAAGAGATACGTACAGTTACTAATCTTGGCCTGAAGGAGGCAAAGGATCTTGTTGAGGGTACCCCAAAGACTATAAAAGAAGGGGTTAGCAAGCAGGAGGCAGAGGAGATAAAGAAGAAGTTAGAGGCTCAGGGCGCAAAGGTGGAGCTGAAGTAAATAACTTCACAAAATAAGCATTGCAGAAAATGTGAAGTTATTTGTGCTGGAACCCAGCCTTTAGGCTGTCAGAGCTTAATTTTTAGCTTAAAACTTACAGCTTATAGCTGGTACTGGAGTTTTTATGTCAAATATTAAAAATTTTTCAAAATTGAAAGAGATAATAGATATCCCTTACCTCCTTGAAGTGCAGACAGAGTCATATTCTGATTTCTTACAGATGGACAGGCCCAAGACAAGGCGCAAGTCCGAGGGCCTTCAAACTGTGTTTGAAGAGGTTTTTCCTATAGAGAGCAAAGATGGTAATTCTAAACTCGAATTTTTATATTATACTTTAGGGAGACCAAAATATGACAGGGTTGAGTGCCAGAGAAGGGCTGTTACTTATGCTGTTCCTCTAAGGGTCAAGATCAGGCTTAAATCCCAGAAGGAGACCAAGGAGCAAGAGGTGTACCTGGGCGACCTTCCGCTGATGACAGAGAATGGCACATTTATTATAAATGGCGATGAGAGGGTGATTGTGAGCCAGCTACATAGATCGCCTGGTGTATCATTTGAGGTAAACCTGCATTCTACCGGCAAAAGGATTTATTCAGGGAGGATAATACCCAGCCGCGGGGCATGGATGGAATTTGAATTTGATATAAACGATGCGCTCTATGTGTTTATTGACAGGCGCAAGAAGGTGCTGGCTACGGTTCTATTGCGTGCGCTTGGCTATGAGACAGGCCAGGATATCATGAAGCTCTTTACTGGCGTTGAAAGGCTAAGACCGGCGAGAAAGGCAAGTCTTCTCAAATACATAGGACGGATCGTGGTGAAGGATGTAAAGCCTCCTGACAGTGACGAGATATTGCTGCAGCAGAATAGTGTGCTGGACGAAGAAGGCATAGATAAGATCTGGGATAGAGGCGTAAGATATTTAGAGGTTTTCAGGGACACCGTACCTGAGATAGCGAATACACTTGAAAAAGACCACATAAAAACAAAGGATGAGGCCTTACTGGATATATATAGAAGGATCAGGCCGGGGGACCCATTGACTATTGAGAGTGCAAGGCTTTTATTGCATAAGTTATTTTTCGACCCCAAAAGATATGACCTTAGCAAGGTGGGTAGGCATATATTGAATCGCAAGTTAGGCATGAACCTTTCATTGGATAAGACTGTTTTGGATAAAGAGACCATAGTTAATGTTATTAAATATCTGATTGATTTAAAAAATGGCGAGGGAGAATCAGATGATATTGATCACTTAGGCAACAGGCGCGTAAGGACCGTCGGCGAGCTTTTGGCAGAGCAATTCAGGATAGGGTTGGCAAGGATGGAGCGTTTTTGTAGAGAGCGCATGGCCATCTATGACGTAGATACGATGATGCCGTACCATTTAATCAACTCAAAGGTCCTCTCCAGCGTGATAAAGGATTTCTTTGGCCGGAGCCAGTTGTCCCAGTTTATGGACCAGACAAATCCCCTGGCAGAGATGACGCATAAGAGACGCCTGAGCGCACTTGGCCCAGGCGGGCTTTCAAGAGAAAGGGCTGGTTTTGAGGTCAGGGATGTGCATCATTCACACTATGGCAGGATCTGCCCGATAGAAACTCCAGAAGGCCCAAATATAGGATTGATATCCTCGCTAAGTACTTACGCCAGGGTGAATAAGTTTGGTTTTATAGAGACACCGTACAGAAAGGTCCTTAATGGAAAGGTAACAAACAAGATTGAATACCTCACAGCCGACATCGAAGACCTGTATATAGTCGCTCAGGCAAACGCAAGGATAGATAAAGACGGTTATTTTTTAGAGGATAGGGTCCCTTGCAGGCATAAAGGAAACTTTCCGCTTGTCCCGCCTTCAAAGATTGACTATATGGATGTCTCGCCAAAGCAATTAGTCAGCATCGCTGCCGGCCTTATACCATTCCTTGAACATGACGACGCAAACAGGGCGCTAATGGGTTCTAATATGCAGCGCCAGGCAGTGCCTTTATTGTTTACAGAGTACCCTTTAATAGGAACAGGGCTTGAGGCAAGGGCAGCTATTGACTCTGGGGCAGTTGTATTAGCAAAGGCCGGAGGCAGGGTTACCTTTGTTCAGGCAGACGAGATCGTAGTAAATAATAGCATCGTGTACAAATTAAGGAAGTTTTCGCGTTCTAATGCAAATACATGCGTGAACCAGAGGCCTATAGTAAACATAGGCGACAGGATTAAGGGGGGAGACGTGATTGCAGATGGCCCTGCGACAAGCGAAGGCGAACTGGCCCTGGGGAGAAATGTGCTTGTAGCATTTATGCCATGGCGAGGCTACAATTTTGAAGATGCTATACTGGTTAGCGAGAGGCTATTGAAGGAAGATAAATTCACATCTCTGCACATAGAAGAGTTAGAGATAGAAGCGAGAGAGACACGGCTTGGAAACGAGGAGATTACAAGAGATATACCCAACGTGAACGAGGATGCGCTCAGGAATTTAGGAGATGACGGTGTTGTGCGGATAGGCGCTGAGGTAGGGCCTGGCGATATCCTGGTTGGGAAGGTCGCGCCGAAAAGCGAGACAGAACTTTCTCCTGAAGAGAAACTTTTACGGGCTATTTTCGGAGAAAAGGCAGGGGATGTCCGCGATGCATCGCTTACTGTCCCATCAGGCGTAGATGGGATAGTTGTTGACGCAAAGATCTTCTCCAGGAAGGGGCAGAGGTCAAAGTCAAAAGAGGTGCTTCAAAAGGAGCAGAGAGAGATACAGAAGATTAGAGAGGAGTATGAAAAGCAGGTAGAGAATATAAAAAAGGAAAGGATGAACCGATTATATAAACTTCTGGCCGGAGTTAAATTGACAGCTCCTTTACTTTCTGACGAAACAGGGACCACATTGATAGCAGAAGGCAGGCCCTTAAGAAAGAAAGATCTGCGAAAATTTGAAAGATGCGACGTGACCAGCGTGAAGATTGAAACAGACCCGGAGTTAGAGGCAGAGGTCAGGCGAACCCTCGTTATTTACAATGACCAGATAGAAGAGGTCCTTTATGAGGAGCAACACGATATTGACAAGATAAAGAGAGGCGACGAGCTGCCTGCAGGAGTTTTAAAGAGGGTTGTTGTGTATATTGCCAGCAAGAAGAGGATGTCGGTTGGCGATAAAATGGCAGGACGGCATGGAAACAAAGGCGTTATAGCCAAGATCCTTCCTGAGGAGGATATGCCGTATATGGAAGATGGCACCCCTGTTGAAGTAGTTCTCAATCCTC
>CAYZNX010000145.1:0-3750 GCA_964479825.1 uncultured Planctomycetia bacterium
CTAAAGACGGAGTGTGGATAGAGGAGATGGCATAATGGGCATCAAGAAAGTAATATGGACTCGTAAGGACCTTCTGGGGCTCGAGGAGCTATCAAAGGAGGAGTTAGAGCTGATCCTTGATACGGCAGAGTCATTTAGAGAGATTTCCGAACGCGAGATAAAAAAAGTCCCTGCCTTAAGAGGCAAGACAGTGGTCAATTTATTTTATGAACCTAGCACAAGGACGAGGATATCCTTTGAGCTTGCTGCAAAAAGATTGAGCGCAGATATATTGAATATTTTATCCACTAGCTCCAGCATAGTAAAAGGAGAGACCCTTAAGGATACTGCTAAAAATATAGAGGCGATGAAGGTGGACATCATAATTATGAGACACCCTGTAGCAGGCGCGCCAGCTCTTTTAGCCAAGTCTGTAAAGGCCTCTGTAATAAACGCAGGCGATGGCGGACATGAGCATCCGACACAGGGACTGTTAGATGTCTTTACCATAAGGAGGAAAAAGGAGAATTTAAAGGGTTTGAATGTAAGTATTATTGGGGACATAACTCATTCCAGGGTAGCTCGTTCCAACATCTGGGCCCTTACAAAACTAGGTGCGAATGTCAAGGTATGCGGCCCACCGACTCTAATACCTCCTTTGATAGAAAGACTTGGCGTAGGCGTTAGTTATAATCTTGAAGATGCCTTAAAGGACGCGGATGTGATAAATTTATTGAGGATTCAGCATGAGCGTCAGAAGAAGAACCTCTTTCCTTCTGTAAGAGAATATGCATTGCGTTTTGGGATAGATACAGAGAGCTTAAAAATGGCTAAAAAGGATATAATTATAATGCACCCTGGGCCTATCAATAGGGGCGTAGAGCTTTCTCAAGATGCTGCTGACGGCAGAAATTCTGTTATACTTGAACAGGTAACGAATGGTGTTGCAGTGAGAATGGCAGTATTGTACCTGGTAACGCAGGCTAAATAACTTCACAAAATAAGCATTGCAGAAAATGTGAAATTAAGGAGATAGAAGAGATGGACCTTCTAATCAAGAACGGCCGCGTAGTTGACCCTGCAAATAATATTGATGCAGTCTTAGATGTCTTAGTTGAAGGCGGCAAGGTTAGTAATGTCGGAAAGGTCTCTATTAAGAAAACAATAGAGACTATAGATGCCAGCGGCAAGATTGTGCTTCCAGGCCTTGTGGATATGCATGCACATTTAAGAGAGCCAGGCAGAGAGGATGAAGAGACTATAGAATCTGGAAGCCATGCTGCCAGCAAGGGAGGGTTTACTACTGTCTGTTGTATGCCTAATACTGATCCGACTATGGATAACCAAGGCGTGGTCGAACTTGTTGTATCTCAAAGTAAAAGAATTGGTATTATAAATGTGTATCCAATAGGCGCGATAACTCATGGCCGTAAGGGAGAAAGTTTGGCAGAGCTCGCTTCAATAGCTAACGCAGGGGCTATTGGTTTTAGCGACGATGGAAATTCAGTTGCCAGCTCAGAGGTAATGAGAAGGGCCCTGGAATATTCAAGGATGCTTGGAAGGATAGTAATAGCGCACTGCGAGGACAAGAACCTATCTTCAAACGGGGTTATAAATGAGGGATATATGTCAATGCTTTTGGGCCTGAACGGTATACCTTATACTGCTGAGTCTATAATTGTTGCCAGAGATATTGAGCTTGCCCGCATGGCGCATACAAGGATTCATATTGCCCATGTAAGCTGTAAAAACTCTGTTGAGATTATAGAGAGGGCGAAGATGGCTGGAGTGATGGTCAGCTGTGAAACATGCCCGCATTATTTTACGCTTACAGAGGAGGCAGTGAGAGATTTTAATACCAATGTAAAAGTAAATCCGCCATTAAGGACAGAGGACGATAGAACTGCTATAATAGAGGCCTTGAGGAATGGGACGATAGATGCGATTGCCACAGACCATGCCCCACATACAGAAAATGAAAAGGATGTTGAATTTGATTATGCCCCATTTGGCATGATCGGCCTTGAAACAGCGCTGTCTCTATCCATAATGGAGCTCGTAGATAAAAAGGTTCTAACGTGGTCAGGATTGGTAGACAGGATGTCTCTTGCGCCCAGCAAGATACTGGGGTTAGATAGCGGCACCCTTTCTGTCGGCAGCGACGCTGATATAATAATCGTAGACCCTGAAAGAACGTGGAAGGTCACAAAGGAGAATTTACATTCCAAAAGTAAAAATACCCCATTTTTAGATAAGGTTTTAAAGGGTGTGGTAGAATATACAATCTGCAATGGCAAAATAATTTACAGTAATAGTTTAAAATGATACACAAGATTTATTAAATAACTTCACATTTTAAGCATTGCTTAAAATGTGAAGTTAACTCTAATATGAAATATGAACCTGAAGTTCATTCTTACTAAAGAACTTGGCAGGCTTGCAAGATGGCTGAGGCTTCTCGGCTATGACGCAGCTTATTTTGCCTCGGATGACATGAAGCCCCTTTTTATAACTGCGTTTAATGAATCAAGGGTTGTAATAACAAAGAGGCTTAGGATGTCTGAGATAAAAAGCATAAAGGTTGTCTATCTGAGAAAAGATCTTTTAAAAGACCAGATTTCTGAACTAAGAAAAAAGATTAGACTAAAGATTAACGATAGGGCCTTATTTACCAGATGCGCTGACTGCAATAGAGAGGTATATAAGATTGACAGGGGGTCTGTCAGAGATATTGTGCCGGCTTACGTATACAAGACACAGAAAAACTTTTTCCAGTGCCCGTCATGTGCAAAGATTTTCTGGAAGGCAACACACTGGGACAGGGCTGAGGAGTTTGTGCATGAAGTTTGTAGCTGATTTTCACATACATTCTAAATATAGCCGTGCGACAAGCCCACAGATGGAGATAAAGACTCTTGCTGAGTTCGCTAAGCTAAAAGGCATCTCTTTATTGGGTACAGGAGACCTTACACATTATCTTTGGCTTGAGGAATTAAAGGATGGCTTGAAGGATTTAGGCAACGGTCTATTTGAGTGTAACGGCGTAAATTTTATACTTTCAGGAGAGATATCGAGCATATATTCCAAGGCCGGCAGGGTGAGAAAGATCCACAACGTTATTTTTGCACCCAGTTTTAAAATTGCAGATAGAATAAATTCAATGCTTTCAGGGTACGGGAATCTTTCCAGTGACGGACGGCCTATCATAGGGCTAGACGCAAAGGACCTGGCAGAGGTCTTGTTTAGTATCACTAAGGACATAGTTATCGTGCCAGGTCATATATGGACCCCGTGGTTTTCCCTGTTCGGCTCTAAATCAGGTTTTGATTCAATAGAAGAGTGTTTTGAGGAATATTCAAAGGACATATTTGCGCTTGAGACAGGGCTTTCCTCTGACCCTGGCATGAACTGGCGCTGGAGCAGGCTGGACAGGTTCAGCCTTATATCCAATTCTGATTCGCACAGCCCGCAGAAAATAGGAAGAGAGGCAAATGTCTTTGATACTGAGATGAGTTATAAGTCAATAGTGGATGCATTGAAGTCAAAGGACAACAAGAGATTTCTTAATACCATTGAATTTTTCCCTGAAGAGGGAAAATATCATTATGATGGCCACAGGGTCTGCAATATTAGACTGAGCCCTGCTGAGACAAAGAAGAATAAGAATATCTGTCCAAATTGCAGGAGGCCTATTACTGTAGGTGTTATGAATAGGGTAGAAGAACTTGCAGATAGGCCTGAGGGTTTTGTCCCGGACAAAAATATCCCGTA
>CAYZNX010000146.1:0-3724 GCA_964479825.1 uncultured Planctomycetia bacterium
TGTCACGAAAGTCGTTCCAGCCTATGATCAAGGGCGGCACTTTTGTGACGCCCTACTATAAATCCTATGCCATTTGCCCTTAGCTATCAAATCTGGTCTTTTCCCCATTGTTAATTTTAAAGACTCTCTTTTTCTCCATTCCTTAATCTTATTATGGTCCCCTGATAAAAGTATCTCTGGCACCTTCATGCCTTTGTAATCAGCTGGCCTCGTGTACTGAGGATATTCTAATAACCCCTTAGAAAAAGACTCGTCACACGAAGAGTCCTTGTTTCCCAATACGCCTGGCAAAAGCCTTACAGTTGTGTCTATAATTATCATAGCAGCCAATTCTCCGCCTGTCAGTACAAAATCTCCTATTGAAATCTCTTTATCTATCAAATGCCTCCTGACCCTCTCATCTATGCCTTCATAATGGCCGCAAAGTAATATCAAGTGCTCATATCTGGATAATTTCATTGCTAATCGCTGAGTGAATATTTTGCCCTTAGGACTTAAGAGTATAACCCTGGTCTTCTTTGCTCTTTGCTCTTTGCTCTTTGCTCTTAGCCAATCCATAGCCTCAAAAAATGGCTCGGCTCTCATGACCATCCCAGGGCCTCCGCCAAAAGGCTTATCATCCACCTTTCTATGTTTGTCCTTGGAAAACTTCCGAAGGTCTACAAGATTAACTCCTACAAGCCCTTTTTTAATGGCCCTCTTGATTATAGACTCTCCAAGAACCGGTTCAAACATCTTAGGAAATATCGTCAATACATCTATCCGCATATCTTTTTGCAAATGCACATATTTATTACTTGCACTTTGATTTTTGTATTAAATCACCTCCTGCTTTTTAAGCAGGCTTCTTACCATCTCACTCGGCGTCGCGCCATTTGATATCCAATATCTTGCCCTTTCCTTATCTATCACAAGAACAGGCGGCGTTTTTGAAGGGTCATAATACCCAATCTCTTCTATTGTCTTACCGTCTCTAGCGCGTCTTTTGTCGCACACCACTATCCTGCGATGAGGCTTTTTCTTTGTGCCAAACCTTTTCAATCTGATTCTTACAGACATGTATACCTCCTGTTCGCTTCGCTCACCGATTACGCAGATTTTAAAAGCAGATTGCACAGATTAATCTATGTAATCTTAACTGCACATTTTATGAGCGATAATCTGTGTAATCATCTCTATTCCTCTTTTTCGCGTTTTATCTTTGCGCCTAATTGTTCGAGTTTTTCTTCTATCTTATGATAACCGCGGTCCAGGTGATAGATCCTTATTATTTCTGTGCGGCTCTTTGCTACTAATCCAGCAAGGACAAGGGCCGCACTTGCGCGTAAATCCGAAGCCATCACAGGCGCACCGCTAAGCCTGGCAACACCTTTAACTATCGCCCTTGGGCCTTCCAGTAAAATCTGCGCGCCCATCCTGGCAAGCTCGCTTACGTGCATAAACCTTTCCGGATACACCTTCTCTGTAATAACGCTGAGGCCTTTTGTTATGCTCATAAGCGCCATCATCTGCGCCTGCATATCTGTTGGAAAACCAGGAAACGGCAATGTAGTGACATCCACAGGTTTCAGGGACCCGTGGCGCCTCGCCTCTAGCCCATCCTTTGTCTTTGTAATCTTAATCCCAGCATTTTGCAATTTATCTATGACCGCACCCATGTGTTCTACGTTTGCATTCCTTATTGTTATGTCTCCGTCAGTAATAGCAGATGCTATCATAAATGTGCCTGCTTCAATTCTATCGCATATAATAGAATGTTCCGCCCCATGCAGGGAAGAAACGCCGTCGATCTCTATAACCGGAGTGCCATGGCCTTTTATCCTTGCGCCCATCTTAATAAGAAAGCTGGCGAGATCAAATATCTCTGGTTCACAGGCAGCGCTTTCTATTACGGTCATTCCTTTTGCAAGTGTGGCAAGCATCATTAGATTTGCCGTTGCCAGGACACTCGGTCCAAAGTTACCGCCCAGATATACACGGGCCCCCTTTAGTCTTTTTGCATCCGCTATTATATAACCATGTTCTATCTTTATATCCGCACCTATAGCACGTAGCCCCTTTATATGCAAATCAATAGGCCTCGGGCCTATAACGCAACCGCCAGGCATTGACACCTCTGCGTGTCTCAACTTAGCAAGTATAGGGCCCAAGACACATATAGATGCCCTCATTGTACTGACAAGTTTATAAGGCGCCGTATAATTAGAATACCCGCCAGGCCCTACTGTTACAACATCCTCCTCCATATTGACCTTTACGCCCAGGGTCCGCATAATGCGCAACATTGTATAGACATCTCTCAAAGGAGGTACATTCTTTATAATGCTTTTAGAGTCTGTTAAAAGCGATGCTGCTAATATAGGAAGCGCCGCATTTTTAGCGCCGCTTAAATCTACGCTGCCCTTTAGCCGCACACCGCCTTCTATAATAAACTTATCCATATTACCCTTTCTATTCCCGAAAGATCGCTTATAACCTTACTTATTCTGAATATCTTTTTTGACTCGAAGATCTGTTTAACATCTATGGCCTGACCAATCCCTATTTCCAGAAAAATAGACCCGCCTTTTTTTAAATAACCTATGGCGTTATCAGCTATTCGCCTGTAGAAATCTAATCCATCTGGGCCAGCGTCTAAAGCTACGCGAGGTTCAAAAAGGACCTCTCTCTGTAACGATTCCAGTTCTCTGGTTTTTATATAAGGCGGGTTAGTTACTATTATATCAAACTTATACTCTTTATCAATCGATAGGGCCTGAAAGAGATCTCCTTGATAAAAAGAAATTTTTTTTTCTAATCCGTAGGTAGCACAATTTAGTTCAGCAACATCCAGTGCTGACCGAGATATATCTGTAGCTACGATCTCTGCATTTGACATTGATCTCGCCAGGCTGATTGCAATGTTGCCACACCCACTGCACAGGTCCATGATTCTTAAGGCGCGGTTTGTGATTCGTGATTCGTAATTCGTGGTTCGTAAAATTTCATAGACCAATAGTTCGGTTTCAGGCCTGGGTATAAAAGTATCCTTGGTTACAAAAAAATCCATATCCATAAAACTGGCGTTCCCTGTGATATATTGCAGCGGCTCTCCGGATAAACGCCTGCGGACAAGTGACCTGCATAGATTTAAGACCTCATCGTCAATAATTATATTATTTACATAAAGCCCTTCTCTTACGTATTTAAACACATGGGACAATAAAAGCTCAGCCTCTACCTGTGGGATATACTGCGAAAGATTGTATATTAAGGGCGGTATGCCTTCTTTTAAATATAGACTTGCCGGCATAAAATCCTAACCTTGTTATGCTTAACTTCACATTTTGTGCATTGCACAAAATGTGAAGTTATTGTTCGAGCCTGAGTCTTTTCTCCTCCAGTTTCAGCGCACGGATAATCTCGTCGAGCTCGCCTTCCATGACATCGTCAAGTTTATGGATAGTGAGGCTGATCCTGTGGTCTGTCACGCGTCTATCTGGAAAATTATATGTACGTATCTTCTCGCTGCGGTCACCGGATCCAACCTGCTTTTTCCTGTCGCTGGCTGTCTTTTCTTCGTGTTCTCTCTTTAAACCTTCCAATATCCTGGCCTTTAAAACCTTCGTTGCCGCTATCTTATTCTTATGCTGGGACCTTTCGTTCTGACACTGCACCACGATGCCAGTTGGGATATGCGTTATCCTCACAGCAGAATCGGTTACGTTTACGTGCTGGCCGCCAG
>CAYZNX010000147.1:0-3670 GCA_964479825.1 uncultured Planctomycetia bacterium
TCACAAAATAAGCATTGCACAAAATGTGAAGTTATTTGTGCTGGAACCCAGCCTTCAGGCTGTCCTTTGATATTACACCCTAAAGGGTGGGTTCCAGCGGAAGTTTTTCAAATTAAGCGTTGAAGAACTTCAGTAGGGCTTTTGTAGCCACAAAGGGGTCTTTATGTGAAAGGATGGCCCTTACTACTGCAATCCTCATCGCTCCTGCCGCTATAACCTTTTTTATATTTGATTCATTTATCCCGCCAATAGCAATAAAAGGTATTCTTAGTTTTTCCTTGGCCATCTTAACAAGTTCTAACCCCACAGGTCTGTAATCAGGCTTGGTTGGCGTAAAAAAGACCGGTCCTACGCTTATATAGTCAACATCTTTCTTTGCTGCCTCCTCTAACTGTTCTGCTGAATGCGTGGAAAGGCCGATTATTTTTTTTCTGCCCAACAGCCTTCTGGCTATATCTACCGGCATATCGTCCTGGCCAAGATGAACGCCATCGCTGTCCAGGGCAAGGGCCATATCTACCCTGTCGTCCAGGATAAAAAGCACATCCCTTCTCTTTAGGTACATCTTTATTCGCCTCCCAGTATCAAAAAAATCTTTGCTAGAGGCCTCTTTGTCCCTGAACTGCACCATATCTATGCCTGCCCTTATCGAGCAGGAAAGGGTTAGTATTATATCCTTCCCTTTTAGGGCAGCACTATCTGTAACAAGATAGATCCCTGACCTTTTCAATAATTCTTTTTTCAACATCGTATGTCTTAAATCTGAGCCTTCTAAATTTTCGGCTTACCGCCCCGTCTATAATCTTAGTTAATTCCTCTAAGACCCTGAAGGATTCTTTGGCCCTCTCAATATTGGACATAAAAATAGCTTCAATATCTGTCCTTCCTGCTTTTTTAAGGTCATAAAATTTTTGCTTATCATATGCTGTATTTCGTGCAAGGAGAAGTCGTTGTAGTGACAGCTTTGCGGAACCAATAAGGGCCCTTGTTGCGCCGTGTCTTATCCCTTTTAAATATACGGTAATGTTTTTGTCGGAGATGATAAATCGTGTAATATCTTCACAGACCCTTAAACCTTCACGTACTCTATTTAGATTTACGTCCATGACTTGAAGGATTTTTTGGTTCATCTTTTATGATGATTTTATTTTTTTTATCAGATTTCTAGTAGAGATGCCTTTTATATAAGGCAGGCTTTTGGCGACGCCGCCGTAAGATTTAACAAGACTTGCGCCGACGATGTCTTTTACCTTCCAGTCGCCTCCCTTTACAAGTATGTCAGGTTTTATCTTCCGTATTAAACTGAACGGAGTTGGGCTATTAAAGATAACTACAAGGTCAACGTTTTCCAGGGCCGATACGACCTTTGCCCTGTCCCCCTGGCTGACAATGGGCCTTGAGCTGCCTTTTAATTTTTTCACAGAGGTGTCGCTATTCAGCCCTACAATCAATACATCGCCGAGGGACCTTGCCTTTGCCAGATAATCTATATGCCCTGCATGTATAATATCAAAACAACCGTTTGTAAATACAACAACCTTGTTTCTGGCCCTGAGGCCTTTTAATATCCTTAATAATTCTGGAAGCGTCTTGATTTTACTAAAATGCATCTTCGATTAGCTCGCATAAGATGTGAGCTATTGTAATATGCGCTTCTTGAATACGGGGCGTAGTTGTTGATGGCACTCTTATAGAGATATCTGCTATCCGGGACAGTTTTTCTTTATAGTTCCCGACTAACACAGCAGTTCTTAACTTTAACGAAGAGGCCTTTTGTATTCCTCTTATTACATTTTTAGACCGCCCGCTAGTTGATATACCTAATGCCATGTCTCCTCTTTTTCCTAATGCCTCTATCTGTCTTTCAAAAATAGATTCAAATGTATAATCATTGCCGATGGCAGTAAGTATAGCTGGATTAGTGCTTAAGGCTATGCATGGAAACGCAGGTCTTTCTTTTCTGAATCTCACAACAAGCTCTGCTGCTATGTGCATACTGTCGGATGCGCTTCCGCCATTACCAAACACAAGGATCTTGTTTCCTGATTTTATCGTAGATATCATCATCTTGGCAATGGCCTCAATATTGCCTACCTGATTGTTTAAGAGGTAATTTTTTATCTGGATAGATTCCTTTATTAAATCCGTTATTTTTTGTTTCATGCGGTCTTATCCGAAAAATATCTTGGCTATATTATACAACTCCATATCTACTGTTTTTAATTTGCTCACGGCTGTCTCAAGAGGCACGGATATCACCTTATTGCCTTGCAGCGCAGCCATCTTTCCATAATCCCTTTTTAAAACCAGCTCCATTGCCTTTACGCCAAATCTCGTACCGAGCACCCTGTCAAATGCCGTAGGGGTCCCCCCCCTTTGTATATGGCCAAGGACCGTTACCCTCGTCTCGAAGCCTGTCCTTTTTTCTATCTCATTGCCCAGCACATGCCCTATCCCGCCTAAACGAATATGCCCGAATGCATCCAGTCTTTCTTCCTGTTTTACGAAATCGCTCTCCTTGAATTTCGCGCCTTCAGCCACTACTACAATACTGAAACTTTTTTTTCTAGCGTGGCGTTTTTTCAGGATCTCGCACACCTCATTAATGTCAATTGGCACCTCGGGTATCAATATGACATCAGCGCCTCCTGCTATCCCTGATTCTATTGCTATCCAGCCAGCATGGCGGCCCATTACCTCAACAACCATTATCCTGTGATGAGACTCCGCTGTTGTATGCACTCTATCTATTGCCTCTGTCGCAATGTTTATAGCAGTATCAAACCCAAAGGTAACATCTGTAGAAGAGATATCATTGTCTATTGTTTTTGGCACACCAACTATATTTAAGCCCTCTTTGTACAGTTTAGATGCTACGCCCAAGGTGTCTTCGCCTCCAATAACTATCAAGGCCTCTAACCCTAACGCCTTAAAGTTTTGCTTTACCTTTTCCCTGTCCCCTTCTTTTTTATATGGGTTGGTTCTTGATGTCCCGAGGATAGTGCCTCCTTTAGGCAATATCCCTGATACCGCTAAAAGATCTAAGTTGACCGTATCCTGCTCGATCAAACCTTTCCAGCCATTCTTAATGCCAATAGCTTGGCATCCTTCATTGATTGCATATCTTACAACAGCCCTGATTACCGAATTTAAACCTGGGCAATCCCCTCCTCCAGTCAGCACGCCAATCTTTTTCATGATACCTTTCCTCCGTATTCAATTTCACCCCTGAAACTACCCTGTTCAGCTTGCTCAGGAGCATTAGCCCGGGGTTCTTTTTCACGCTGTACTATTTTAGCAACATGGATTTTTATTTTAACAGTATCCTCTATCCCCAAGATTTCATGCAAACGCAATCTTATCATATTTTGTATCTTTTCAGTAACCTCGGGTATATTTACATCTGAGTAAAGCACGGCCTTTGCTGTAATCTCTATTCCATGCCGGCCAGCATAAATATAAGTTTTGATTTCCTTTATCTCTTCCATTTTTTGTGTTATTTTTTTTATGTAATCCTCTATTGCCAAAAGCGACACTGTTACCTGGCCATGGGGATTTTCAAATGCTACTGTTTTATGTTTCTGAAGTTTGCCTATGGAAAGCTGGGCTATTAAAATATTGATCGATATCAATAAAATCCCTGTCAGTGCCATTCCAAATCGCAGATTAT
>CAYZNX010000148.1:0-3555 GCA_964479825.1 uncultured Planctomycetia bacterium
AGCTCTGACAGCCTGAAGGCTGGGTTCCTGCAGCCAGCGGGTGGCTGCCAAGACGGAGCCCTTGCCCGAGCGCAGCGCAAGCGAGCACGGCCGAGGTGGATTGGCAGACAGGACCCGCTGGCCTGTAGAAGCAGTATTTCCCTTATTAACTCACCGATTACCTAAAAACAACCTGTTGGTGAGAGGTTGAAGGTCCGAGATTCAAGATTAACCTTTCACCTGGCGCTTTTCACTGACATTAGTATTAAGGAACGTAAGTATGTGTGGGATATTCGGGATCTCCAATCATAAAGAGGCAGCACGTTTGACTTATCTGGGGCTTTATGCGCTCCAGCATAGAGGCGAAGAGAGTGCAGGCATAGTTGTCCTCCATGGGAAAAAATTGTCCTATCATAGGGGCATGGGTCTTGTTGGCGACGTATTTGGCGAAAAGGATATAAGGACATTGCGCGGAGATATTGCTGTTGGTCATGTGCGTTATTCTACTACAGGAGCCAGCAATCCTAGGAATATTCAGCCATTTGTAGTGGACCATAAGAGAGGCAGGATAACTATCGCACACAATGGGAACATTATAAATACTTTTCAATTGCGAAGCGGCATGGAACAGAAAGGTTCTATATTTCAAACTACAATGGATTCCGAGATAATAGCGCATCTTTTGGCAAGGTGCGGGAAAAATAGGCCTGAGGAGAATGTAGCGGCTGCTCTATTACAGTTAGAGGGGGCATATTCGCTTGTTATGATGCTGGATGAACTTTTAATAGGCGCACGGGATCCGTTTGGATGGAGGCCTTTGTGCCTTGGTAAAATCAATGGGTCTTATGTGCTTGCGAGCGAAACCTGCGCCCTGGATTTGATACAAGCCGAATACATAAGAGATATTGAACCTGGTGAGGTGGTATTTATAGAAAGAGACACTGTGAAGTCTATAAATATATCCCCAAAGAGTTTATTTCCAAGGACCAATCACGCCTTCTGTATATTTGAGTATATTTATTTTGCAAGGCCCGATAGCAATATCTTCGGCAATAATGTTTATCAGGTTCGGAAAAATCTTGGGAGACAACTTGCCACGGAATGCCCTGCGGATTGTGATATCGTAATGCCTATACCTGATTCAGGGAGTTATGCAGCAATAGGTTTTTCTGAAGCCTCTGGCATACCTTTTGAAGTGGGCATGATACGAAATCATTATGTTGGCAGGACATTTATTCAGCCATCGCAATTGATAAGGGACTTCAGGGTCAAGGTGAAACTGAATCCAATAAGAGATGTACTTAGAGGAAAAAGAGTCGCAATCATAGAAGACTCAATAGTTCGCGGCACAACGAGTAGAATAAGGGTTAAGACAATACGTGAAGCAGGCGCAAAAGAAGTCCATATGCGCGTCAGCTGTCCGCCGTTGCGCTTTCCTTGCTTCTACGGTATAGATTTTCCCACCAAAAAAGAACTAATTGCATCAAGGCACTCTATAGACTGGATTAGAGATTTTATCGGCGCAGATAGCCTTGAGTATCTTAGCTTGGAAAGCATGTTAAAGGCCATGCCATTAGTTAAGCAGGAATTTTGCACTGCCTGCTTCACCGGTGCCTATCCTACAAGGCTTCCGAAAAAACTAGGCAAAGGCATATTAGAGTAGGATACTCCCTAAACAAGAACACCCCTTTGCTTACTGCCTAATCTTAGCACTTACTGCCTTTACTTCAACACACCTTCTGCCTCTTCCCTAAAGGCATCCATAACATAGGGTATGCCAGAGACCTTTGCTGCTTCTTCGGTTAAACTCATCAGGGCCCTTCGGGAGATTGTTCTTAATCTAAAATTCCTAGAGCCAGCCATAAGCTGTTGCAGGCCAACCTTTATCCGCTGCGAGAAGGTATAAATCCCAACGGCCCCCAGCGGAATGTCTTTCATATCTTTTCCATATTTTTCTGCCAGTTCTTCATAACATACAAAAATCTCTTCTGGCTTAGTGCCGAATTCTTTTACTGTTGAAGGCAGGTTGTCATTTTTCACCCACTCCTCTATGTTCTTGCCAACAAATCCAGGGATCATAAGTGCCCTGCCCATGCATACTGCCTTTACATAAGGGGCGCCCATTGCGATCACCTTAAAAACATGGTCTTCTAAACTAAATCCACCAGCAATAGCAATGTCAGGTACACGCATACCCTTGCTCGCAAGCCGTTCACAAAACTCATACGTCAATGCCTGTAAATAGAATGTGGGGATACCCCATTCCTGCATCATCCTCCACGGAGACATGCCTGTCCCGCCCGGGGCCCCATCAATTGTCAATAAATCTATCTTGGTAATAGAGGAATATTTGATAGCCATTGCAAGCTCCCTCATAGAGTAAGCGCCTGTCTTCAGGGTGATCCTCTTAAAACCAAGGCCCCTCAGACGGTTTATCTCCTGCAAAAAGGCCTCTTCTGACACAAAACCAAGCCTTGAGTGCCTTTCAAATTCCCTTATAGCACCAGCCTTAAATGCCTCCTGATTCGCATGGACTGTTGGGTCAGGTGTAACAATATATCCACGTCTCTTAAGTTCCAATGCCCTTTCCATGCTCCTTACCTTTATCTCTCCCCCAATACACTTTGCGCCCTGACCCCATTTTAACTCTATTGTCTCTAATTTATGTTTTTTACGGATGTATTCGGCAACCCCTAAACGCGTATCTTCGACATTCATCTGCACAAGGATCTCTCCGTATCCATCGTGAAACCTTTTATAGACCTCGATTCTCCTGTCCATATCAGGGGCGCTTGTGATCTTGCCATTTTTATCGAGCTCTAACTTCGGATCTATGCCGCATACGTTCTCTCCGCATACAATGGTCACTCCAGAAATTGCCGCGCCTATTGCAAAATGTTCCCAGTTCTTTCTTGCAATCTCGGTTGAGCCAAGCGCGCCTGTAAAAATGGGAACCCTCATCTTAACCTTCTTATCCCAGCCATATTCTGTCTCAGTATCTACAGCTGGAAAAGTGGCTGTATCAGGATTGCCTTCTACGCCATCAGGGAGCCCCTGTGCGCCTAAGGCATACCCTTGGATATTTAAATGCGAATAATCCACTGGATAATCCTTATCTCCGCCTGCTGTAACTTCGCCAAATGGCCCTGGATAGATAACCTCCCTGCCTCTAAAAGAAGATTTAAAGACTTCGCAATTGCCTCTGCATGACTCAAGACATCTAGAGCAAAGACCTGAGCAAGGGACAACATCCTTTGAGCGATTAAATGTGCGGGTAGCATCGCTTCCGCCTGGTGAACGTAAATTCGTCATCAGCTCCTCCCTTCTTACTGCTTAATGTTTACTCATTATTTGCATATATATTGTGCAAAAAATGCAAAAAAAGACGCCCTACGCGCCTTTCTCTTGTAGAACGTCCTTGTTCTAACTTATAACCCTGATACGCCATCGTATCAAGTTGTATAAATTATTATCCATAAGCGCTATGCCCCAGTCAAGCAAAATCTCGGGCAGCGGGTAACCGGTGAGTTAACTTCACATTTTCTGCAATGCTTATTTTGTGAAGTTAAGCTCTGA
>CAYZNX010000149.1:0-3545 GCA_964479825.1 uncultured Planctomycetia bacterium
ATTTTGTGAAATTAAGGTCGGGGCATGTTAAGAAAACGCGCAAAACAGGTTCTGAAAATAGAGGCTGATTCAATAAGAAGGTTAAGTTCTCGCATAGGCAAGAATTTTGAAAGTGCGGTAAACCTCATCTTTGCCTGTAAAGGCAGGGTTGTGGTAACAGGCATGGGTAAGGCAGGTATCATTGGTGAAAAGATTTCCGCAACGCTTTCCTCAACTGGCACGCCTAGCTTATGGCTTCATTCAGCAGAGGCCATCCATGGAGACCTTGGCCGCGTGAGAAAAGAGGACATTGTAATTGCTATTTCTAATAGCGGAGAGACGGATGAAATCGTAAAACTGATCCCTAATATAAAAAAGATTGGCGCAAGGCTGATTGCCGTTGTAGGCAATATTCGCTCAACCTTGGCAAAAAATAGCGATGCCATCTTAGATGTCTCTATCAAGGAAGAGGCATGCCCTTTAGGGCTCGCACCCATGGCCAGCACTACTACAATGCTTGCAATGGGAGATGCCTTGTGCGCGGCATTAATAGATAAAAGGGGTTTTAAAAGGACTGATTTCGCATTTTTACATCCAGGCGGAAGCCTTGGGAAGCAGCTGCTTTTAAAAGTAGAAGATATAATGCGAAAGGGCGCAGCGAATCCAATTGTAAAGGAAGATGCGAGAGTAAAAAATGTCCTCTTGAAGATTACTGCTGCCAGGGCAGGGAGCGCCACAGTCGTGGACGGTAAAGGAAGATTGAAAGGTATTTTTACAGATGGCGACTTGAGAAGGCATCTTGAAGGGGACCCGGACCTTTCAAAGAGAAAGGTTAAAGATGTTATGACTAAGGGGCCAAGGGTCTTGAAAAATGGTTGCCTTGCAGTCGAGGCCCTCAGGATTTTACAGGAATACAAGATCGATGAAATCCCTATTGTTGATGAGAAGGGCCGGGCAATCGGGCTTGTTGATGTGCAGGATTTATTAAAGGCAGGGTTGGTATGATAGAAGAACGCGCTAAGAAAGTAAAACTTCTCATATTAGACGTTGACGGCGTCCTTACCGATGGCCGCATAATTTATGATAATTATGGAGACGAACTGAAATTCTTCAATGTCAATGACGGCCTTGGCATATTTCTTCTCCGCAATGCTGGTATAAAGACAGTTATAATTACAGCGAAAAAGACAAGGGCGGTTATCAAAAGGGCGCGGGAGATGAGGGTCGCGGCGGTATACTCAAACCATTATAAACTCAAGATCTATCAGAAGGTCTTAAGAAGATACAGGGTAAAGAGTGAAGAGGTTTGCTTTATGGGAGATGACCTTCTCGACCTGCCATTAATAAAAAGAGTCGGCCTTGCAGCTTCTCCTCCAAACGCAGTAGAAGAGGTGAAGAATTCAAGCCATTACATTACTCAGAGGTATGGCGGCAAAGGCGCTGTGCGCGAGGTAACAGAAATAATACTCAAATCGCAGGGACTATGGGAAAAGGCAATCTCGGACTATTCAAAATGAGCAGTCGGGGAGTTTTTTCGTCTGTGCGACTGCTCAATTAAAATAGCCAGGAAGCAGGGGAAGATTGAATAGCCAGGAAAGACAGATAATTAGATTAAAAGAAAGACTTTTAAGCGCAAGCCAGGAGATTGAAAAATTATCAAAGGCAAAGTCAGATTTTTTGTCTTTGGTTTCTCATGAGCTGTGGACGCCGTTGACTTCTCTTAAAGAGAGCATCTCTATCGTGCTGGACGGCATTGCCGGCCCTTTGAACGATAGACAAAAGGAATTCCTTAATATTGCAATAAATAATCTAAATAGGGTCTCGAATATTATAATTGACATATTAGATTTTTCTACGCTGAGCTCTGGAAGGATGGCCATGCATAAGGAGAGGTTAAATATAAATGAGATTATAAAGAGGGTGTACGCCTCGTTTAATGAAAATTTAGGCCGGAATAATCTTAGATTTGAGTTGTCTCTTGATGATGGGTTGGAACCTGCGTGGTTTGACCCAAAGAGGATAAGAGAGGTCTTGAAGAATTTGATTTCAAATTCAATAAAATTTAACAGAGGGGATGGAAAGATAAAGATATCCACCGCCAGGGCAACTATAAATAAAAAGAAGTTTATCAAGGTATCCATAGAAGATGAAGGGATAGGTATTTCTAAAAAAAACATACCTAGGTTATTTAATGATTTTAGCCCCTTAGATAATAGTATGACTCGTGCTCATAGAGGGGTAGGGCTTGGGCTTAGTATATGCAAGGGGATTGTAGGTTTACACGGTGGGCGCATATGGGCAGAGTCCGAGGAAGACAGGGGCAGCAGGTTTATTTTTACATTGCCTATTACCGATGATAAAATATAGAATTGGAGGTGTGGAAATGGATAAGGAGAAAAAAAGGGTGCTTTTAGTAGATGACGATGTAGATCTGCAAAAGATGCTCAGGCTGAGGATTGAAGCCGAGGGGTATGAGTTTATGAGTGCACATGATGGGAGAGAGATGCTCAACCTCATCAAGACAGAGAAGCCAGATGCGATATTATTGGATATATTGCTTCCGAATATGGATGGATATACTGCGCTGAGGGAGATGAGAAAGGTAGAGGAGTTTAAGGATATACCTGTTATTGTCTTGAGCGCAAAAGAAAGAAAGAAAATAGGCGATCTTTTTGCCCTTGAAAATGTATCGTTTTTTTTGGAGAAACCATACGACACAAATGACTTATTTAAAAAGCTAAGGAGCATAATGCGATGAATAAAAATAGAATACTTATAGTGGATGACGAGGATGATTTAAGGAAAATGCTGAGGTTTCGACTGGAGGCAACTGGTTACGATGTATCTGAGGCGCGAGACGGCTATGAGGGTTTGAATAAGGCCAGATCCACTGCTCCAGATCTAATAGTCCTGGACCTGATGCTTCCTAAGATGGATGGACTTAAGGTCTGCAGGATGCTTAAGTTTGATGAAAAACATAAGCACAGACCTATTATTATTTTTACTGCCCGTGCCCAGCAGAAGGATTTAGACCTTGGTAAAGAGGTCTGCGCTGATGCATATATAACGAAACCGTTCGAACCAGAGGTGTTACTGGCGAAGATAGAAGAGCTGTTGAAACAGGTCACCAGTTCTCTGTAATCGGCGGTTAGTGATAACTTCACATTTTGTGCAATGCTTATTTTGTGAAGTTAGGCTGGGTTCCTGTAGCCAGCGAAGGAGCTTAACATGGTGAAAAAGATTCTTATTATCGATGATGAAGAGGATATACAGAAACTTCTTAAGATAAGACTCGAACAGGAGAATTTTAATATTGTGACTGCAGGCGACGGGGACATAGGCCTGAAAGCGGCAGAACAGGAACTGCCTGATTTGATTATTCTGGATATAATGATGCCTAAGATGGACGGCTACACCTGTTTAAAAGAAATAAGAAGACTTTCAAAGACAAAGGATATACCTGTTTTGATGTTGAGCGGCAAGGAGGAGGAGAAGGTAAGGGATTTGTTTGCGTTTCAGACGATAAGCGGATATATTGAAAAGCCATTTGAACTGGACGATCTAGT
>CAYZNX010000150.1:0-3487 GCA_964479825.1 uncultured Planctomycetia bacterium
ATGTCCACCTTCCTGAACATGATACATATGTCCAGGTTACGACAAGCGGGGTCAAACTATCCACTCAAGAGTTATTCGAGAGAGGCAAGGGGGCTCCTTTAAGATTACTTAAGCTACTCATAAAATTACGCGAAGAAGGAATTACACAAGTTACTGAAAAAGAGTTAAAGGAAAATGAAGAATATACTGAAGGATTTAAGTCAACTGCAATTGGTCATGAGATAATGACCTTACACGCACTGAATATAATTGTTAGAGAAGGCGGTGTAGTGAGCCTGGCAGAAAGATACCGGAACATTACTAACCGTGATGCAGATAGAATAAATGCGGCAGCAGAGAAAGTAATTGCTAAAGGCCTAAATAGATGGACCCTTGTTGATAGACTAGGAAGAGAAAACATGCCTCAGGTAATTGCTGAGATAGAGAGGGCATTTCTTGGTCAGGTGGGTAGCGATAAGACTCTTACTTTAGCGTCAGAGAGCGATTTTAGCATACATACAGGAGAGCCAGATACTACTTTTATTACTTTAGGTTCTAATGATTTTTATCTAATTAGACGTGAGGATAAAGAAGGCGGGTTTTATGATATGCTTTTAAGCCCTGATTATGCAAGACAGTTTTTGGCTGATGAAGCTAATTGGAGCAGGGCATCAGAAGAAGTAAAGGCAATCATTAAGGATGTTCGCGATAGTTTCAAGAATAGAAATAAAGGGCCAAGGCGATTGGCTGCATTTTGGGTGCGTTTTCACGAGGGGCTGCAGACAGAGGATGGAAAACCAAAGCCGATTTATATATTCCTGCAAACCGAGGATGGATTGGTAGTTAAAATAGAGCAGAATCCCAACGCGACAAATCAGGAACATAGAGACTATTTAGAGACGCTATCTTCATTAGTTGGCCAGCCAGAGGATTTTACAAGGATGTTGCTTTTAGTTGGCATGCTAAGGCATGGCGCTGACATGGAGGTTTTCAGGCAGAGCAGCGCCTTTAGCCTGTGGGAAGGCGCAGAGGTAATTAGGGAGGCAGAAATTGAGGCAAGTTTACGCTGTGCCATATGCCAGGCCTGCGCACAAAAATGTCCTTATATGGCTGTGGTCAAGGACCCCAGAGGAGACGCGGTTAAATTTAAGCCTCTGGGTCGGGCATGTAATACATGCAAGCTATGCACGAGTTGTCCCTTGCATAGGGTTGCACAGAGGGCAGAGGTTATTGACGAAGACAAAGAAGATAATATCTATTTAGGCGGCGAGGTAAATTATTCTTCTGGTAAAGATGCAAGGTCAACGCTCAAAACCATAGAATATCTTCTTGGTGCGAAGAAAGAGGCCCAGTGGCGCGACCTTATTGTAAAAGAGGTATATAAAGGTGAATCCATAGAGACAGATGCAGAAGGAAGAGCAGCTTACGACGTCATTCAATACGAGATTAATTTTAGCGATGGCCGCACCAAACCATGGCTTATCACTGCATTGATTGAACCTGGGAAGCAAGATACAGGAGAGATTACACTTATCAGGCGGCCTAAAGCCGAAGTTCTCATACCAATTACCACTGAATCAGGTGATGTTGAAATCGAAATGGCAGCAGCGGCACAGCGCATGGGTTCTTTTGTAAGAGGAGTACGCATGCCGCATACAAGATTTGGCGGTGACCATAAAGGAGTCAGATTCTTCAAAGAAAGAGGGGCGCTTACAATTGAAAAAATAGGAGAATTGGTTAAGGCCGGGCCTAGTATTGTCTTAGCAGCCAGGCCTGAAGATGTGCCTTCAGACGTACAGGAATATTTCTTAGATACAGTGGGCGCTCCTATACACTTTATGTCGCCTTTACCAATGCAGAGTTATTACCCAACGCAGGACCCTTTAATATCTTCTTTGCAAAGGGAACTATTTGATATTTTCTCAGACGATGATTTAGGCGAGGAGTTACGTAAGGCTGAGCAGAAGATTGCAAAGGATTATCTGGATAGGCTGCTTGCAGGGGATAGAAAAGTAGTGTCTGAGATTTTAACGCGCTATGAAGGATGGGTGGTTGCCCCAGGTAGCACAATGTGTCCTGGATGCCAGCAGCATCTTGTGTATAGCGCTCCAGTATTAATGGCAATAGTAGTCAGTCTTTCACGCGGAGAGGTCCCTTTTATAATTGATAGCGATACGACTTCTTGTAGGATTGAGAACACTGCCCGCGCGCTTCCTGAGGAGCTGCGCGGAGGCACAAGTGTAAAATTTCAGACAAATAGAACTGTTTACGGCGGACACCCATCAAGCGTTGAGTCTATTGCAATGACATATGACGAGGCAGTGGAGGCAGGGCTAATTCCACCAAAGACATTAGATGATACAGCAGGCACTGGGGATGGAGGCGCCTACATTGGTTTTGACGCGCAGGCTAATTTAAACCGTGCACGTGGCCACATAGTGCCGAGAAGGCATTCTCATGTAAGAGTCGCTGTAGGAGTGCGCAATAATGAGGTCTATGCCAATACAGGCGGCGAGGGTTCTGCATCTACTCTTATAGGGCCAACAAGGACAACGCCAACAGGCGCGCTAAGTTTAGGCATGGCATATCTTCCGCTTTATATGCATGATATGGTCAGCATGACTCCTGACTGGTTTGTAGGTGCAGGCACTTCCAGTGATTTAGATATCATATTCAGGCACTATGCGCGAGCTATTATTGATCGCCGGCCTGCGTATTACAATACGTTGACACCTTGTGTGGATATACTTGAGCTGGCTAAAGCAGAAGATCCTAATAAGATAAATCTTCTATGGGAATTAGCTGGCCTTGCTCCCACTTTTGAATATGTAGGCAGCAAATTAATGAAGAGTGTTAAACCAAGGGCTTATAGAGATGACGAGGAGCTAATCGATGGGATCCCTGAGAGTATATATAGGTTGATTCAGAAAGATCCGCGCTTCGAAGCATATAGAGATGGAAAAGGCGGGATAAAGGATAATGACGCAGTGCGTTCAGAGATAGGCATTTTGGTCAGGCTGAGAAATTGGCTCAACTGGTGGCTTGATTTCGGAACACCTATAGCTGAACAGGCAGAGCAGTATACTGATGAATTCTTTAAGAGATTAGAGGCTGGATATCAAAAAAATCCTCGCTTCAAATACGGACATCTATTTGACCCAGCTACTGGAAGGTTTAAGGCAGAGTTTGGAGAAGGCATAAAGAGGGATTTCTTAGAGGCAATTGTAGGCGTGGACCTTATAAAGAGCTTTACCGCGAGGGCCGAAGGGATGGAGGCAAGGTTAAAAGAGCCGCTGCAGGAATACTTTACTATTCAGGCTGAAGCGCAGAGTTGGGCAAATCTAATTGAACAATATAAGATCTTGGGTATGACTGAGAGCCCAGAATTTAAAGAAGCGCAGGAAAAACTGAAAGCCGCGTTAGGGAAATTATCCGCAGCTTTTGAAAAGGCATATCCAGAATTAGTGAGAATGGCTGAAGAAAAAGGTTTACTGAACTTGTAAGCACC
>CAYZNX010000151.1:0-965 GCA_964479825.1 uncultured Planctomycetia bacterium
TTGACATCAAAGATGTCAAGGGCGAGGTGGATTGGCAGACAGGACCCGCCGCTTACGTTGCTACGAAAACTTAACTTGTATGAAGACTTTTTTGCAGAATATGCTAGATATAAAGAAGAAAGAAGTTGAGGCGTTGAAGCTAAAGACGCCTTTAACTCATTTTGTTGATTCAAAACGCCTTCTAAAAGGCGTCAGGCCTTTCAAGGAAGGGATATCAGCAGGCGGCAGAATAAACCTAATTGCCGAGATAAAAAAAAGATCCCCGTCTCGGAGAAAGGCCTTTTTTAAAGAGTTAAATATCCCGTATCTGGCAGAGGTGTATTCAAAAATGGGTGCCAGGGCCATATCTGTATTGACAGAAGAGCGTTTTTTTGGCGGAGATATTTCTCACATAATGGAGGTCAAGCGCAGCGTTAATCTCCCTGTCTTACGAAAGGATTTTATTATAGATGAATATCAGGTTTATGAGTCGCGTTATTTTGGGGCAGATGCCATATTGTTGATAGCGAGAATCCTGACCAGAGACAAGATAAAGAGTTTTATGCATCTCGCTAATAGGATTTGTATGGATTCTATTGTTGAAGTTCATGATGAGCCTGATTTAGAAAAGGCGCTTTTGTGCGATGCAAAGATTATAGGCATTAATAATAGGGATATTGAAACCCTGGAGGTTGATTTTGATACGACCCTTAGGCTTGCGTCAAAGATGCCAAAGGAGCTCATAAAGATAAGCGAGAGCGGGATAAGGAATAGAGAACAGATTGCTCAGCTCAGGGACTTGGGTGTTCATGCTGTCTTGATAGGAGAGGCCTTTTTAGAGGCCCAGGACATAGGTGCAAGGATATCCGAGATAATGGGAGATAATAAGATATGCCAAGGGTGAGGGTTAAATTTTGCGGCGTCACTTCTACAGAGGATGCCAAGAAAGCAATTTTAGCAGGGGCTGACGGGCTCGGCTTTGTCTT
>CAYZNX010000151.1:975-3476 GCA_964479825.1 uncultured Planctomycetia bacterium
CAGAGATAATGGGAAATAATAAATAAGATATGCTGCTATGTCAACTAAATAACACTACTCTTTTAAATTTAAATATCAAAAATCAAATATCAAAATGACATATTAAAATCCAAAAATTAAATAAAAAGATGGATGCAAAAAAGATAAAGAGTCTTTAAATTTTGAATTTTACATTGTAATTTTGCATTTTGCACTTTAATTTTTACATTGAAGCGTTATTTATTTGATAAGGCAATATGCCGAGGGTGAGGGTTAAATTTTGCGGCATTACTTCTGGAGAGGATGCCAAGAAAGCAATTTTAGCAGGGGCTGACGGGCTCGGCTTTGTCTTTTTTAAGGAAAGCCGTCGTTATATTGCCCCTGAGGCAGCCGAGGCCATAATAAGGGGGATGCCGCCTTTTGTAAGCGCGGCAGGTATTTTTGTCAATGAATATTTGAGATTTATTGAAGAGTGCGTAGAGAGGTGCGGGCTGAATGCAGTTCAGTTACATGGGGATGAGGATGTAAAATATTGCCTGGATTTTAAGGCCTTAAACTTAAAAGGCATCAAACTGATAAAGGCCGTCAGGGCAAGGAATGAAGAAAGCCTTTGTTCCATAGAAGACTGTTGCGCAGATGCTATTTTGTTAGATACATATATACAGGGCGCCTACGGCGGGACAGGGAAGGGTTTTGATAGGACGCTTGCGCTTCTAACAAAAGAGTATGGAAGGCCTTTAATTGTAGCAGGCGGCCTCAATCCTGATAATGTTTATGAAGTGATCAAGGAGATACGGCCTTATGGTGTTGATGTTTCAACTGGTGTAGAGTCAAGCCCTGGCAGAAAGAATCTTGAACTAATGGAGGAATTTATAAAGGAGGTTAGAAGAGCAGAGAAAGAGTGAGGACCGCATTAATTTACCACCCAGTCTATCTCCAGCACGATACAGGGCCCCATCATCCAGAGCGTGCTTCCAGGTTAGAATCTATTCTCAGAAAATTTAAAAATACAGGACTTATTGACAAACTGAAGATAATTGAACCGCCTTCTGCTTCTGAAGAATTGATCGCGTGTGTGCACTCCGAGGATTATATAACGAGTGTAAAGGAGATATGCGAGAAGGGAGGCGGGGATCTGGACCCAGACACGGTTTGTTCAAGGGATTCATTTAGCGCAGCTCTTTTTGCTGCCGGGGCAGTCATTAAAGGCATTGATTTAATATTCAAACAGGAGATCGATAATGCATTTTGCATGGTGCGGCCTCCGGGCCATCATGCAAGGCCTTCGCAGGCAATGGGGTTTTGCCTATTTAATAATATCGCTATAGGGGCAAGGTATATCGAGAGGCATTATAAATTGAGGCACATATTGATAGTAGACTGGGACGTTCATCATGGCAATGGCACAGAAGAGATTTTTTATGAAGAGGCATCTGTTTTTTATATCAGTTTGCACCAATATCCACATTACCCTGGCACAGGCTCACAAGAGTTCACAGGCGCAGGCAAGGGCAAAGGTTATAATCTGAATATACCCATGCATGCTGGAAGCGGAGATAGTGAATACATAAATGCATTTCAGGATATCATTGTTCCGAGATTAAATAAGTTTAAACCCGAGTTTATATTGATTTCCAGCGGTTTTGATGGCCACAGAGACGATCCTTTGTCATCTATAAATCTTACAGAGAGCGGATATTATGAGATGACAGCTATTCTAAAAGATTCAGCAAGGATTTATTCAGGAGGCAGGATCCTTTCGGTTTTAGAAGGAGGCTATAATCTCTTGAGTCTCGCCAATTCAGCCTATTCCCACCTCGAGGCCCTATTATCTTAATAATCAGGGTTTCATCGTGCTTTTCATCGTGCTGACGATGAAGGCACCCTTTCGGGTGCTATCCAGTATGGAGTGGATAGCATGCGAAAGCAAAACGATGTTAGCCCTTGACATCAAAGATGTCAAGGGCTTAACTCGAAGAGCAGATTTTCTTGACAAGTGAGTTAAAATCATTATACTTTTTAATACTTCAACTTAAGAGAATATAAAGGGATATACTATGGCTGAAGCAAAGAGCGTCTTGACTATAAAGGATGTGGCTGAGTATTTAGACGTGCACCCTATGACAGTCTATAAGTATGTTAAAGGGAAGAAGATACCTGCGTTTAAAATAGGTTCCAACTGGAGGATAAGAAGGGAATCCATGCAAAAATGGATAGAGGAAAACGAACGAATATTAGGGGAGGGTTGAAGAATGAGAAGTATTCTATTTACAGTAAGCATGATTGTTGTGGCTTTATTTGTCTCTCCGAGCCATGGTTTTGCTTTAGGCGGCGGAGGTTTTAGAAATGAGGCTGCTCTTGATGCAGAGGCAAACGGCATGGCAGGCGTATTTGTGGCGCAGGCAGATTCTCCTTCGGCCTTACATTTTAATCCTGCTGGCCTGTTACAGTTAAAAGGTGATAATCTGACAGTAGGGTATACCATGCAGGCTCCAAGAAATTCCTATACAGATTTGAGCGGG
>CAYZNX010000152.1:0-3468 GCA_964479825.1 uncultured Planctomycetia bacterium
TCTCGGCCAAAACCCTTAGCGTGATTCCTCACAAAATTATCATCTGAAGAAACAGTTATCCTGTCAGAAGGCGAAGATCTTCTTAATATATCGACTATAACCCTGTCGGCATCTTTATTTTCTGTTGCAAACAAGACATGTATATCCCCATACGAATACCTTTTTATGTCTATCTCTCTTTCTTTACTGTCAAACACAACATATATCCTGTCAAATGTCTTCTTTGCGGACATAAAATCTCTTAGTATCTTTACAAAAAGTGCCCGGCTTGCCTCAAGGCTTGAATCCCTCTCAGATTCAAGCATCCTAATCTTATTCATAGCATTATAGCCATCTATAATCAAATATCGCGGCACAATAATTCCTCTCTTATTCTTTTAAAGGCCTCTTCGCCATTAAAAACCATCCCTCTGATTCCAAGCCTTGAAGCAGCATCTATCAAATCCTGCCTGTCATCTATATAGAACGCATTTGAAGGCGCGGTTCCTGCAGATTCCAATGCCACTCTGTAAATCTCCGGCGCAGGCTTTCTGAATCCTGCCTCATAAGACAGCACTAACCTATTAAAATCATTAAAGATATCCATCCTATTTTTTAAAAACTCGAAATGCGTCTTATTTAGATTCGAAATCATAATAAGCTTATATCTGGACCTCACCTCTTTCAAAAGTGAGCGCATCTTTAGATTTAGCGGGACATCAAAAAATATATCATTCCATATTGGCAGGAAGGCATTATAGCCAATATCCAACCCTAAAGAATCCTTTACCTTAAGGAAAAAACCATAAGGAGTGATCTTGCCCTCTTCATATTGCTCAGTAAGGGGAGAATCAAAAAAGAGATTATAAATATCTTCTTCTTTCTTATTGGTGTAATTAAGGATCTTCCCCACTGCAATCCTGTGGTCAAAGTTGATAAGGACATTCCCGAGGTCGCAAATTATAGCATCGTATCTATTATTCATGGCCTTTAACTTCACAAAATAAGCATTGCAGAAAATGTGAAGTTAGGACAGCGAAAGTGTAAAGATATTTTTTATCTCCAGATAAGCCAGAGAAAAACATAGGCAGAACCTGCTGCTGCCAGAGTAAACGGAAGGCCTATCTTAACAAAATCAGAAAAACTTACCTTATATCCCTGCCTTCTCAGTATGCCCATTGAAACAATATTGGCTGAAGCGCCAATAGGAGTGATGTTTCCCCCTAGAGTAGCTCCTATCAGGAGGCCGAATAATAATAATTCTGGTCTTATGCCCATATTTGACGCTAAGATATTCGCTACTGGTATCATTGCTGTAATATAAGGGATATTATCAATAAAAGCGGAGAACAGAACTGATGCCCAAACGATTAATGTAAATGTCAGAAACTTGCTTCCGCCTGTTATATTAGATACGAACCTTGCGATATCCTCTATGACACCTGCTTGAGTCAGTGCCCCAACAAGTATAAATACCCCAATTAAAAACAAAAATGTCCTCCAGTCCACATCCCTTGCAATGGAAAACCTCTCCTTTAAAACGCTTCTGTGCCAGATCAGCCCAACCATGCCAAAAAATAAACATATCAGGGCAATGGTATAAAAAGGCTTGTGTTCAATAAAACTCGACACAGCCAGGCTGAGCATCATGAGAGACATTAATACAGCAGGGACCCATGTCTTTACCTTTGTCTCTTCTATTCTCTGGATGCCTTGCCTGAACGGCCTAAAAAGAAAATATAGCACTATGAATGACGCCATTGCCCCTATCTCAACTGCAAATGCTATGCCAGGCCGGCCATTCATCCAGAAAAAATCCATAAAATTCATCCTGTGCGACACAGCAAGTATTATGCTGGGTGAATCGCCTATCATAGTAGCTGAGCCCTGAAGATTGGAAGTGATGGCTATAGTAATCAAAAATGGCACAGGATTGGCCTTGAGTCTCTTTGCAACCTCAAAGGCTATGGGCGCCACTATAAGCACTGTTGCAACGTTTTCTGTAAAACTGGAAATAAAACTGGCGAGTAAGGCTATAGATAGCATTGCCATTCTAACGTCTCTGGACCTCGCAACCAATCTTGTAGCTAAAAAACCAGGTACATTGGAATAAATAAAAAGTCCTGATAAAATCATCGTACCTAAAAAAACTCCGAGGACATTAAAATTTATACTGAAAAATGCATCCCTTATAGCAATAGATCCGGAGAACAATAGCGCTAGAACGCCACAAAATAGTGGTATTAGCATGTTGATCTTTCTATTGAACAAAACCACTAATGCATATGTGAGCAGGAATATTGTTACTACAAAAATCTTCACGCCTGGCTCCTATTCAAGAAATATGTAAGCTTCTATAGCTCCATAGAAGGGATTTTCATTAGTTACAAAATTCCATTTTGTTTGTACCTCTTGTACCCTTGCATGATGCTACTGGAGATTACAGAGATAATGTCGTCGATAAATAATCTCCGTAATCTATATTTTTAATCGCTGTAATCAAGGGCGGCACTTTTGTGACGCCCTAAACTTCTCCAAATACTCCTTCATCTTCTTCTCATATCCAGAATCTGTCGGTTCGTAATATCTCCTCTTCTCAGGGATATAGTCCTGTTCAACATAATGGTCTTTGTATTGATGTGCATATTTATAACCCTGGCCCCGGCCCAGTTTCTTTGCCCCTGCATAATGTGAATCTTTGAGATGCAAAGGAACGTCCAATGTCCTAGACTCCTCTACATCCTTCATTGCCTTATCAATGCCTAAGTAGGATGCATTGCTTTTGGGCGCACATGCAATATAGCAAACTGCCTGCGCCAGGGGGATCCGGCACTCTGGCATACCTACAAACTCAGAGACCTGAAAAGCTGCATTAGCTACTACAAGCGCCTGAGGGTCTGCATTTCCGACATCCTCAGCAGCACAAATTACAATACGCCTGGCAACGAACCTCGGGTCTTCCCCTGCATACAACATCTTTGCCAACCAGTATAATGCAGCGTCAGGGTCAGACCCGCGCATGCTCTTGATAAAAGCAGAAATTGTATCATAATGGGCATCCTCATCCCTGTCATACACCACTGCCTTCTTCTGTATAGACTCTTCTGCTATCTTTATATTAAACTCTATTACGCCCTTTTTGTCAGGACCAGTAGTCAGCGCACCTACCTCTAAGGCATTCAAGGCCTTTCTGGCATCGCCATCCGATGCCTCTGCGAGGAAAGCGAATACATCTTCGCCTATTTTAATAGATACCTTGCCAAACCCTCTCTCCTTATCCTCTAAGGCATTCTTTAAAATAATTATTATCTCCTCCCTCGACAGTTTTTTCAATTCAAAAACTATGGAACGCGAAATAAGAGGAGAAACCAATGAAAAAAACGGGTTATGAGTAGTCGCGCCTATTAAAATAGGATTTCCTTTTTCTACGTCCGGCATCAAGACATCCTGCTGGGCCTTATTAAACCTGTGTATCTCGTCTATAAAAAG
>CAYZNX010000153.1:0-3448 GCA_964479825.1 uncultured Planctomycetia bacterium
GATTGCGAAAATAAAAGTAATAGATGAAAACTAAAATATTAAAAATTATAGATGATAGGGAAAGAGAGAGAGTCGAAGAGATGTCAAGAAGACCCTTGCCTATCATTCAGGTCACCCAAGAGACGTCAAGAGCGTCCACTGTGTTTAAGCCATTACCTCCATTTTTTTTAATTAAGTTGTTATCAGAAGCAGAGCGGACGAATTATGATACTCACGGTTCCCCCAATGTCCCTAAGGAGGTGATTGAGCAGTTAAGAGAAGAGTTCGCACACATGTTGCTGGAGGACAAAATTCCTCAGACAAATCAAGAGGTCACTGTTGGTCCGATTAGTTGGAAAACTCAATCGGGATGGGTCATTCAGTTTACCTTTATAGTGAAGTGGGTAGCAGAAAAGAGCCAATTTGTTCTGGTTCAATTGAGTGGAGGGTATGAGAGCACGAACGCGTGGAAGTATGCCCCACCAATTGTTATTGCGGAGTTGGCAAGTCCAGTTAATATGGAGCAGTTAATTGAGTATCTCAAGCAACGCTTTGAACATGAATGGCAAGCCGGTAGTTCTCCAGCCGCATCTGCCCCACCCACTGCCGCGCCGCTCGCCGAAGCCACGCCAGCAGCAAAGCCGCCAGCTAAAGCTATAGAAGACAGTGAAATTATAGAAATGGTTAAACAGATAGAAGGACAGATAGGTCTACTTAATGGGGTTTTGGATGAGATTCTTTCTTTAGGCGATGCTGTTCCCATTCAAATAGAGCCAAAACAGTTAGAGCTAATACGATCATTACTATCGCAGCTGTCATCTACTAAATATGCGCTTAATCCCAGTACAGACAGATTCATCAAACCTGATGAAATAAGTTCTCTTCTGCATCTATTAAAGAAAGTCCTTTCTGTCATCCATCAAAGTCTATCACAGGAGCCAGAAGCTGTCAAGGCAGAAATGGCTGCGCCTAAGCCAACCGCCGCGGCTGGAGCAGGCTTAGTTAAGGCTATTAGTAGAGGCGGCGAGAGGAACGAGTCTGGCCCCATATTTTCAAGTGGAGACAAGGATTTGGGGTATAGAAGATATTTTGAAGGTGAAAGGGAGGTTGAGGAGGTTAGCATTAAAGCTGGGCTAGGGGATCTTATAGTCACTAGGTCAAGTGAGACCGGTACAAGAATCGACTTAAAAGCCAACGGAGAGATACCATATTATCTCGGAGGACAACCAGTTACTGCAGAAAATAATTTAATTACCAGAACTAATGGAATAATCACTACTGCTGAAGGCAGGGTTATAGCCGTTTTTGAACTAGTTTTCAGTGACGGAAAACCAGACTGGAGAGTTACCTTACCTGGCGAAGAGCCACTTTATTTCTTTCCAGACCCATTCAAATTCAATACAGGACCCGAACAATTGGCTGCCAGAATCAATTCTGCAACAATAGAACCCTTCTCTGGAAAAACAGTCTATGACCTCGATGCTTTAGCTTCAGTAAGAGGAGAACCAGTAAAAAGCAACCCAGCACTTCTTTCAGAACTTGAAAGATATGGGTTGGAACATGATTTGAGGGCGCATGGAGTCGAAAAAACTGGCCGAGTAGGATTGATGGCTATTATGATAAATGGGATTCAATCTGGTTATGGCATGCCTTATGTCGGGGCCCTTTCTAGAGAACCAGAGGCAGCCGGAAGCCACGGGCCATTTTTTGTTATCCTGTCGCCGGCATATGAAATTACGCAGACGGGTAAAGGCGCAGTAATCCTGCCGCAATATCACGCAGCTTATCTATTACCGAATGACAGTGAAAAAATGATTATACTGCAAGCGATTAATGAAGCTGAGGCCAAAGGACTTGTTACCGCTCAAAACGCTAACCGGCTTCGAAGGGGGATCTTCACATACCAAGAATATTTATATCCTTCAGCGGTTATGATACCAACTCCGCTCGCTGCCGCCCCCGAGCCGCCAGCCGCAGTTGCCGAAGACAAAGGTGCTGCGGTTTATCCGACATTGGAGTATATACGCAAATTAGCATGGATGGAGACGCCCTATGTGTTTATAATCGGTACTGTAGCATTGTTGCTGCTCGGGATTAATTTTGCCGCGCTTCCATTAATTGGCCTTGGGTTCTGGGCCTCGCACTTTTTCGGTGCCCTCTACTATAAGAAATTTAAGGAGGGCGGGGCATGGAAACAGGCCTTAGCCGCAGGTCTGCGCGCACTGGTCAGATGGGATGTCGTCAGTGTGACATTTGCCACGATAGGAGTTGGTGTTGCGTGGTTATTTAGCGGGCCCCTTGTAGGAATCATTGCAATCATTGGCTTAACAGTAGGCCATGGTATTTTAAATAAATATCTTGCTGAGAAAGAACAGGGCGCCCCTTCTTCTGAGATTGATAAGGCATTTAATAGTATTGTCAGGATTCTCAGGGAGACCGGCGCAGATGACTTAAAGACTAAAGAAGGAGCAGAGGATTATCTATTTGAGCTATTTGAATATGATGAAAACAAGAGTGTCTCTGAACAAGCAGATCTAGCTACGCTTCTAAGAATGCAAAGGGCATTAGAGCGCGAAGGCATCGAGGCATTAAAGAGAGCGGGCCAGAAGAAAGAGGAGTTTGACTTTTCAGAGGGTGCGGACGCAGGTAAACAATTGAAGCTATTAGGAAAAAAGCTAGGCGGGACCCCGGTCTCTATACTTTTATATTTTCCAAATAACTTTATCTGGAAGCCGATTGCAGCTCATGTGAAATATCGCTGGTTCAGACCTTTATTGAAAAGGAACCCTGAGTTATTAGATACGTTTTTATTGGGTTACATATTAAAGTTTTTCGGGGCAGGAGATATTAAAAAAGCCAGGCTCACTAAAGACGATATAGAAAGGATTATTAAAGGTGTATCAGCTTTAGAAGAGCCAAGGGGATTTAAAGAGCGGCTGCAGTGGAAGATAGATGGCGCGACTAATCCTTTTATTATACGCATGATAAACGTGTGGAACACTGTGGGTATAGTTGGTTTTGAGTTCATTAAATTCTCACTTAAGTTTGCGATCTTTGGCCAGATAGCAGCATTTTTTACACCCCTTGTTCTGACAGCCTTGCCTGCTGTTCCTTTTATAGCCGCTATCCCGATTGCGGGCTCTATAGACTTTGGCACACAGGTATTTGTTCAGGGAATAGGGCAGGGCCAGCTATGGAATCTTACAGGAGAGAGTCTTGTGAGTAAGATAGTATTTAATTTCTTTATGGTGGGTTGGTCTATGGTTGGCCAGAGAAGGATGCAGATTTTAGAGACCAGGCTCTCGCATAACTTATCAGAACTTTCAAAGATAGGAGAGATAGGAGGAGCAGAGCCGCCGAAGAAGGCTGATTTTAATGAAATAACAGCTTATTTAGAGAAGGCAGTAGAGGCAGGGCTTACTCAAGAAAATATCAATCTTTTGCACGCTACCATAGAAGAGCGTTTAGG